>NZ_JBEGDD010000026.1:0-304 GCF_040195595.1 Brevundimonas aurifodinae | reverse complement strand
CCAAACCTTTTGGGCCCCCGCTCCCACCGGGACCGATCGGCGCTGCGGACGCGCGCGCGGTCCCGTCGTGTCCGTTGTGAACCCGCTGTGCTCGTTGTGATGAAACCCTTTCGGGCCTCAAACCCCGCCCAGACCGTCGAAAGAAAAGCTCAGTCATCCGAACTCGCCCGGATTCCGCCAACGAATCCAACGCCCGTCGCGCTCGAAGCCCCGCCACCGCGCCCGCATTGAGGTGCATGTTACCCTCCCCCTCGGTTCCGTCGCCTGGGAAGGGCGCAAGGCCTTGCGAGCTTGTCGCGGCGGA
>NZ_JBEGDD010000025.1:0-1187 GCF_040195595.1 Brevundimonas aurifodinae | reverse complement strand
ATGGCCAAGGAAAAGTTCGAACGCACCAAGCCGCACTGCAACATCGGCACGATCGGTCACGTCGATCACGGCAAGACGACGCTGACGGCGGCGATCACGATGACGCTGGCCAAGGCCGGTGGCGCCAAGGCGATGGCCTATGCCGACATCGACGCGGCCCCGGAAGAGAAGGCGCGCGGCATCACGATCAACACCGCGCACGTCGAGTATGAGACGGCCAACCGTCACTATGCCCACGTCGATTGCCCGGGCCACGCCGACTATGTGAAGAACATGATCACCGGTGCCGCCCAGATGGACGGCGCGATCCTGGTGGTGTCGGCCGCCGACGGCCCGATGCCCCAGACCCGCGAGCACATCCTCTTGGCCCGTCAGGTCGGCGTGCCGGCCCTGGTGGTGTTCATGAACAAGGTCGATCTGGTCGATGACGAGGAGCTGCTTGAGCTCGTCGAGATGGAGGTGCGCGAGCTCTTGAGCTCGTACCAGTTCCCGGGCGACGACATTCCGATCACCAAGGGCTCGGCCAAGGCCGCGACCGACGGCGTGAACCCGGAGATCGGCGAGAACATGGTTCTGGCCCTGATGAAGACCGTGGATGAGTATATCCCGCAGCCGGAGCGTCCGATCGACCTGCCGTTCCTGATGCCGGTGGAAGACGTGTTCTCGATCTCGGGCCGCGGCACCGTGGTGACCGGTCGCGTCGAGCGCGGCATCGTCAAGGTCGGCGAGGAGGTCGAGATCGTCGGCATCCGTCCGGTCCAGAAGACGACCTGCACAGGCGTGGAGATGTTCCGCAAACTGCTGGACCAGGGCCAGGCGGGCGACAACGTGGGCGTCTTGCTGCGCGGCACCAAGCGCGAGGACGTCGAGCGCGGCCAGGTGCTGTGCAAGCCGGGCTCGATCACCCCCCACACCAAGTTCCTGGCCGAGGCCTATATCCTGACCAAGGAAGAGGGTGGCCGTCACACGCCGTTCTTCACCAACTACCGCCCGCAGTTCTACTTCCGCACCACGGATGTGACCGGCATCGTGCACCTGAAGGAAGGTGTGGAGATGATCATGCCCGGCGACAACGCCGAGCTGAACGTCGAGCTGATCACCCCGATCGCCATGGAAGAGAAGCTGCGCTTCGCCATCCGCGAAGGCGGCCGCACCGTCGGCGCCGGCGTCGTGGCCAAGATCGTCGA
>NZ_JBEGDD010000024.1:0-1258 GCF_040195595.1 Brevundimonas aurifodinae | reverse complement strand
TGACCTGCCCCCTTCCTGATCCCTCGGTTTGAGTGAGAGTCCGTCAACCTCAAGGAGACGGACATGAAGAAGAGCAGGTTCACCGAGGCGCAGATCATAGGCGTGCTGCGCGAACAGGAGGCTGGCGGTGCGACGGCGGAGGTCTGCCGGCGGCACGGGATCAGCGAGCAGACCTTCTACCGGTGGAAGGCCAAATACAGCGGGATGAGCGTCTCAGACGCCCAGAAGCTGAAGGCGCTGGAGGACGAGAACCGACGGCTGAAGAAGCTGCTGGCGGAGTCGATGCTGGACGTGTCGGCGTTGAAGGATCTCCTGGGAAAAAACTGACCGGGCCCGCTGTTCGCCGGGAAGCCGCGCTTCGCCTGATGGCGGAGCGCGGCTACTCGCAGCGGCGGGCCTGTGGGCTGGTCGAGGTCGATCCCAAGACGGTGCGCCGCGCGCCTGAGCCTGGCGACGCGGAGGTGCGCGAACGGCTGCGGAGTCTGGCCGGAGAGCGCCGTCGGTTCGGCTACCGACGGCTGGGCATCCTGTTGGAGCGTGAGGGCGTCAGCCTGAACAAGAAGAAGCTGTTCCGTCTCTATCGGGAAGAGGGCCTGGCGGTGCGACGACGGCGGGGGCGCAAGCGGGCGACCGGGATGCGGGCACCGATGGCCGTGCCGGACGGGCCGAACCAGCGCTGGAGCCTGGACTTCGTGGCCGACGCCCTGTCGTGGGGTCGGCGCTTCCGCATCCTGTGCATCGTGGACGACTTCACGCGCGAGGCCCTGGCGCTGGTGGTGGACACCTCGATCGGTGGCCGGCGCATGGCGCGCGAGCTGGACACGCTGATCGCGCGGCGAGGCAAGCCTTCGCTGATCGTCAGCGACAACGGCACGGAGATGACGTCGCGGGCGATGCTGGAATGGGCCAACCGGACCGGCGTCGGCTGGCACTACATCGATCCCGGCAAGCCCCAGCAGAACGGCTTCGTCGAGAGCTTCAACGGCAAGTTCCGTGACGAGTGCCTGAACGAGGAGGTGTTCTCGACCATGGCGGAAGCCCGGGCCGTGATCGGCCGGTGGCGGCACGACTACAACCACGTTCGACCGCACTCCGCCCATGGTGGCCTCGCGCCGGAGACCGTGCGGCTGAACCACGCGGCCGGTCGGCTGCGCGACGTGAATAGCTGCGCCGCCCGGCCGCTCCCACCGGAGCCCCAGATCAGCTATGAAGCCTGCGGACTCCCATTATGACCGAGGGACCAGAGGGGGGCAGGTCA
>NZ_JBEGDD010000023.1:0-2982 GCF_040195595.1 Brevundimonas aurifodinae | reverse complement strand
GCTGCTTCGGCTGAGCCGGATGGCTGGTACGGCGCGATTGACGCGGGCGTTCACCAGATGGACGACATCAACGCCGAGTCTTCGACGACGGGCGTGAACTGGAACTACGAGATCAACAACGGCTGGGCGGCGTTCGCGCGTCTGGGCTACCGGTTCAACCCGAACTGGCGTGTCGAGCTCGAGGGCGGCTACCGCTCGGGCGACGTCGGCACGGTGCGCCGGGCCAACAACAACGTCCCGTCGGGTGCCTGCAACTTCACGCCGGCCACGGGTCCCTGCTTCTCGCCGGAAGGCGACATCGAGTCGGCGACCCTGATGGCCAATGTCCTCTACGACATCGGCGGCGAATACTGGGGCATCCGTCCGTTCGTGGGTCTGGGCGTCGGTGTGAACCGGGTTTCGACCGACATCGCGGGCACGCTGCGCGGCAACCGCACGGTGGCCTTCGCGGCCGACGACAGCTCGGTCAAGTTCGCGGCGCAAGCCATCGCGGGCCTGGCCTATGCGATCGGCGACCGGGCCAACATCGACCTGACCTACCGTTATCTGACGGGCGACGCCGAGTTCCAGTCCTTTACCTCGACGGCGGCCACCAACCTGGGCACCTTCGAAGGCGACTACGACCAGTCGCACACCGTGACCCTGGGCCTGCGCTATGCGTTCGGCGGCTATGACGCGCCTCCGCCCCCGCCGCCCCCGCCGCCCCCGCCGCCTCCGCCCCCGCCGCCGCCTCCGCCCCCGCCGCCGCCTCCGCCGGCTCCGCAGGCGCGTGAGTTCGTGGTGTATTTCGACTGGGATCGCTCGACCCTGACGGCGGAAGCCAACTCGGTCGTGACCCAGGCCGCCAACTACGCCAAGTCGGGCCGTCCGACCCGCGTCCTGGTCGTCGGCCACGCCGACACCTCGGGCTCGGCCGCCTACAATGTGGGCCTGTCGAACCGCCGTGCGCGCACGGTCGCCGATGCTCTGGTCGCCCAGGGCGTCAACGGCGGCGTGATCTCGCTCGACGGCCGTGGCGAGACCCAGCTGGCCCGTCCGACCGCCGACGGCGTTCGCGAGCCTCTGAACCGTCGCGCCACCATCGGCATCAACTTCTAGGACCGACGGGATCGGACCCGGATCTCGCAGATCCGGGTCCGAACCTTTCGTCTGGAAGGCGAGGGCGGGCCGCAAGACCTGTCGTCGCATCCGATGATCCGCATGCGCAAGCCGCCGGTTTTCTCCTTGAAGACCGGCGGTTTCGCTTTTTTGGACAAGTCGGTTGATCCGGAACGACGGGGCGGCGACAAAGGCCTCCATGTCGGTCCCCTCGTCCGAGCGCGCGCGCCTCTTCCGGTCACGACGGAACCCGCGCGCCGACGCGTTCAGAGACGGGACCGGCCCGGGCGACCCGCGTCCGGTCCTCCTGTCCCGCCCGCCGCGTTCAACCCCGTCCGCCCCAGACTTCGCGTGAGCCGGCCTCGACCATGACGGACGTCCGCCATCCCCAACGCTCCCGACGCCGGCCTCTCGCGGAGGTCGCCGCTCCCATCGCGCCCCCGGTCGCGGCCCGGGCCCGGGTCGCCCCCACCCCGGCCCCGCCTCCGGTCCCGGCCGCCTCGGCCGGTGCCCGCGCGGCCCCGGGCCAGAGCCTTGTGGGGCGCCGCTTCCTGATCGTCACCGCCCCGTTCGGGCCGTTCGGCCGGGCGCTGGCCGACGCGCTCCAGGCCGAGGGAGCGTCGGTGGCGCGCATGCTGTTCAACGCCGGGGACGCGGCCTACTGGCGCCGCTCCGGGGCCGTCCCCTACACCGGCGACGTGCGCCGCTGGCCCCAGCGGCTGGCGCGTCTGGTTCAGGACCAGGGCCTGACCGACCTGATCGTGTTCGGCGAAGGCGGCCCCTACAACCAGGGCGTCCTGTCCCAGCGCGACAAGCTGAAGGCCCTGGCGAGGGTCGAGGGTCGAGGGTCGAGGGTCGAGAGCCCCGGTGCTGCCGACCGCGCTGATGCCGACGACCACGACGCAGTGGCCGGATCGTCGTCCCCTCGACCCCCGACCCTCGACCCTCGACCCTCAGACCATCCCTTGCGCATCTGGGTCCTGGAGAACGGCTACTTCCGGCCCGACTGGATCACGGTCGAGGAGAACGGCGTCAACGCCTCGTCGGGCCTGCCGCGCGACCGCGCCGCCTATGACCCGCCCATCCCCGAGATCCTGCCGACGCGGCCGGCCGGGCGCATCCTGCCCCACCACGTCATCAACATCAGCCTGTACCATGTGGCCCAGCCGCTGGGCCGGCTGGTGTTCCGCCGCTACGTCTATCCCTACACCCAGAGCCCGTGGCTGCAGTTCGTCGGCCATGTGAAGCGCTGGCTGGGGCTGACCTTCGCCTCGCGCGCCGACGCGGACGCCGAGACCCTGCGCGCGCGCGGTCCCTTCTTCCTGGCCTGTCTGCAGCGCGAGGGCGACGCCCAGCTCTTGCGCTACTCCCACTACGCCGACAACACCGCCTTTTTAGCCGAGGTGCTGAGCTCGTTCGCCCGGCATGCCCCGGCCGAGGCGCGGCTGGTGGTCAAGAACCATCCCCTCGATCCCGGCCTGGTCGACCTCAGACGCATGACCCACGTCCTGGCGGTCGAGCGCGGCATCGCCGACCGGGTCGACTTCATCGACGGCGGCAACCTGGCCCAGCTGTGCCGGGCCTCCAACGGCATGGTGGTCAACAACTCCTCGGCCGCCCTGTCGGCCATGGGCTTCAAGACCCCGGTCAAGGTCCTGGGCGACGCCTTCTTCGACTTCGACGGCCTCGCCGACCAGAAACCCGTCGACGCCTTCTGGACCGACCCCACGCCCCCAGACGACAACCTGTTCAACCGCTTCCGCGCCCACGTCATCGCCCGAACACAGGTCAACGGAAACTACCACGAACCCCGAGCCCTCAAACCCACCGCAAAAGCCCTCGCAAGACGATTCGCAGCCGCAAGGTAGGGGGCAGGCGTCAGGG
>NZ_JBEGDD010000022.1:0-11541 GCF_040195595.1 Brevundimonas aurifodinae | reverse complement strand
GCCGCGCGGAGCAGTCGTCTTTCGCCGAAACACACACTCCTACGGTCTCCGGGCGAAGGCCCGGCTGCTCCGCCCGCCCTTCCCATCCCGTTCACAGCGGAAGACCGATGACGCGTGGCTGCGTTTCACCGGCTGGACACCCCGTTTCGGCTCGCCTATAGACCCCGCTCTCGCGCTCCGGACGTGCTCCGGCGCGCCGCGCCTGGGTAGCTCAGTTGGTAGAGCAGCGGATTGAAAATCCGCGTGTCGGTGGTTCGAATCCGCCCCCAGGCACCACCTTTCCCCAAGGTCAGACTTCCGGGCGGCTTTCGCCGAACGGGGTTGGTTAATCTACCGACCAAATGCAGCAGTGGTGCGACATTGCGGGCCACACACGCCCTGGCTCGCCCGAGGGGCGAAAAGCACCTTTGCGCCCTTGACGCTCTGGTATCGGTTCGCCAAAGGAACTTGACCGCTTTCTTTGCGTGAGCGGCCGGATGCCTGTGAAACTCCCATTTCACGGTGTCCGTCCAACCGCCGAAGGGGCCCTCTCGGGCAACCGGATGCGACAGAAGGCGTTTCGCCGTTCGGCCAACCCGGCCAGACGGCGGGACACAACCGTTTTCCATGCAGGGGCGCTTCGCACTGACGCGTTGCGTCTCTTGGGTTCCACGAGTCAGACGAAAAAGCAGGAACTGGCGACACATGCACAAGACCAACACCCTTCTCGCCCTGGCCGGCGCCGCCGTGCTTCTGGCGAGTTCGCCGGCTCTGGCCCAGGCCCCGGCCGCTCCGGCCGCTGACGCCGCCGCCACGACCGCTGCTCCGGCTGCGGCGGCCCCCGCGCCGACCGCCGAACTTCCGGCCGCTACCGAAACCGATCCCGCTACCGTTGCTGACGCCGCCGGCGGCGGTCACGGCGAGGGTGGCCTGACCCCGATCTCGATGTTCATGGCCGCGACGCTCGTCGTTAAGGTCGTGATGATCGGCCTGCTGCTGGCCTCGATCTTCTCGTGGACCCTGCTGATCATCAAGCTGATCGAGTTCGCCGGCCTGAACTCCAAGACCGACCGCTTCCTCGAGTCCTTCCGCCAGGCCCGCACCATCGCGGACATGCGCAAGATCGCCACGGCTGACGAGTTCGACGGCAACCCGCTGGCCGACATGGCCGCCGCGGCCACCGAAGAAGTCGAACTGGCCCGTCAGGCCGGCCTGTCGGTCACCGGCGAGCACCGCGACACCACCATCATGCGCGCCCAGACGGCGGTTTCGGCCGTTCAGTCCGGTCTGGCCCAGCGCCTGTCCGGTGGACAGCAGTTCCTGGCCTCGACCGGTTCGGGCGGCCCGTTCATCGGTCTGTTCGGTACCGTTTACGGGATCATGAACTCGTTCATCGGCATCGCCGAATCGAACACCACCAACCTGGCCGTCGTCGCCCCCGGTATCGCCGAGGCGCTGCTGGCCACCGGTATCGGCCTGTTCGCGGCCATCCCGGCGGTTATCTTCTACAACTACTTCAACACCCGCATCTCGGCCTACGGCACCCGCTCTGACGGCTTCAACGCCGAACTGATGAACGGTCTCTCGCGTCAGCTGGACAAGGGAGCCTAAGCGGGATGGGTGCCAAACTCTCCAGTGGCGGGGGTGGCAAAGGCGTCGTCGAGGCCAACAGCGAGATCAACGTAACGCCGTTCGTTGATATCATGTTGGTTCTCCTCATCATCTTCATGGTGGCCGCGCCTCTGGCCACCGTGTCGGTGGAGGTCAAGCTCCCTCGCGCCGTGGCTCCGCCCCAAGAAAATCCGCCCAAGCCGGTGTTCATCTCCATTCAGAACGACGGCGACGTCTTCCTGGGTGACTTCCGCACCAGCGCCGCCAGCCTCGGCGACGATCTGCGCGTCCAGATCCGGACGCGCAATCCCGAGGAAGAGCGGATCTACATCCGCGCGGACACGCAGACGCGCTACGGTGACTTCATGCAAGTCATGAACGCCCTGCAGGACAACGGCTTCTATTCCGTCGCCCTGGTCGGCGAAGACACCTCGACGCAGTAGGTCCAGATGACAGACACACCCGTTGAGTATCATCGCAGCCGCTATGACGCCCCTCGCAGGAAGGGCTTCATGGGGGTTTCCCCCGGGGTCTGGCTGATCGCCCTGGCGATCGTCTGCGTCCTGTTCGGCATCCTGCTGTTCTATCTCCAGCAGGCCAAGTTCGAACTGCAGGAGTTCAACTACACGGACGAGGCCGTGGACGTGGAGATCGTCGAACCGATCCCGCCTCCGCCGCCTCCGCCGCCTCCGCCTCCGCCGGACACCCCGCCGCCGCCCAAGCTGCAGGTGCGTCCGCCGGTCATCAACACCCAGGCCCCTCCGCCGCCGATCACCCTTCCGATCGAGCCGACGAAGAAGGAGGACCGGGTCGAATACACGGGTCCGCCCGTGATCGTCCCCGGACCCCCGCCGCCGCCGGCCCCGCCGGCTCCGGTCCGGCCGCCGGTGATCACCAACCCGAGCTGGGCCCGTCAGCCCTCACCGGAATATCCCGATCGCGCTCTCGAGCGTGAGATCGAGGGGAGCGCCGATCTGAGCTGTACGGTGAACCCGAACGGTTCGGTCAGCGGGTGCTCGATCGTGTCGGAATCGCCTTCCGGGGCCGGTTTCGGTCGCGCCGCCCTCTCGGCGGCCCGGAGCGCCCGTCTCTCGCCTCGCTCCGTCGACGGCGTGGCGACCGGGGGTACCGTCCGCTTCACGGTCAGGTTCAACCTGCCGGACTGATCCCGACGGCACACCAGAATGACAGACGCCCCGGGGGGGAACCTCCGGGGCGTTTCTCTTTGTTGGTCGCAGCTGGAATAGGCTTGATCGAGAGGGACCCAGCCGCTAGATACCCGCCTCTCGCAGCCCTCACGGGCGACGTTGTGCAGCCTTAGCTCAGCTGGTTAGAGCGCCGGTTTGTGGAGCCGGAGGTCCTCAGTTCAATCCTGAGAGGCTGTACCATTTCCTCCCACACCCACGCCGTCATCCTCGGGCTCGACCCGAGGATCGGATGTGGAACGAAGGCATCGGCGGAAACGGGCCGCAGCGGCGCAGCGCCGCTCGTTCCTTCCGCCTCGCTGACAGTCTGATCCTCGGGTCAAGCCCGAGGATGACGCGAGGGCGCGGCTGTCGTCAGGCCACCTCGGCCGGGACGCTGTCCTCGTCCAGGGGCGGCATTCCCGCCTCGGGCCGACGCCGGCACAGCTGCGAGATCGGCACTGTCAGTCCTTCCAGCGCCTGCGTCGCCGCCACCCGCCCGGCTTCGACGACGGGATCGTAGACCTTCCAGTCGCGAATATCGGACCCCTCGGGCATCGGCAGGATCAGCAGGTCGGTCTCGGCCCGGCTGTCCTCGACGTCGGCGTCGGTCGTGATCGTGGCCGCCCGCATCAGGATCGACACGATCGGCGGCCCCTTCTTCCAGGCGCCCGAGGCGATCCAGCGCCACCACGACGGCGGGTTCTCCAGGGCCTCGGGATCGACGCCCCGGGCCTGGGACATGTCGACCCCGATGATGGGCCCGGCGCAGAACTGGCGCATCACATCGGTCGGGAAGTTCTTGATGACCGCTCCATCGACCAGCACCTGGCCGTCCATCACCACGGGCGGCATGACCCCGGGGATCGAGATCGACGCTCGCATGGCCCGGCGCAGCAGGCCGCGCCGATGCACCTCGATCCGCCCCGTCGTCAGGTTCGACGAACAGGCGAAGAAGGGCAGGGGCATGTCGGCGATGTCGACGTCGCCATAGGCCTCTTCCAGCAACCGGGCGACCTTCCGGGCCCGGGTCATGGCGATCATGGGAAAGGCCAGATCCGACAGGGGGTCCGACTTGACGAAGGCCCGGCGGATACGGGCGTCCAGCTCCTCGTCGGTCCACCCCAGCGCCGGCCCGGCCGCGATCACCGCCCCCATGGAACTGCCGCCCAGGAAGTCGAAACAGACCCCCGCCTCATGCAGCGCCTTGACCGCGCCGATATGGGCATAGGCCCGCGCCCCGCCGCCGGACAGGACCAGACCGATCGCCGTGCCCGTGACGATCCGCGCGATCCGGGCCGCGTCGGCGGCGTCGCCTTCGACCGCGTGGAACCAGCGCCCGGGATCGACGGCGTCCAGCCAGACGCCGGTGTTGGCCGGTCTCCGCATCCGGGGATCGCGCAGCAGGATCAGGTCGGTGAACTGCTGCAGGCCGTGGGCGCTGATCGCTGGAATGACCCTGGGCGGCGCGGTCAGGGCGTCGCCGACGACGAACAGCCTGTCGACCTGACGCGCGCACAGATTGGCCCACGACGGCTCGTCCAGTTCGGCGACATAGAGGACGAAGTCGTGGGTGTCCTCCATGCGCGAGAACCACTCCGACACCGACGACAGGGCCGAATGATCGATGACCTGACAGGTGAACCCCATGGCCTCGATGGCCGCCGCGATCCGCTCGACGAAGGCGCGGATCGGTCGCGCCCGCACGGAGACGAAGCCGAACACCGTGGGCTCGGTCACCCCCGGCGCCCGCTCCCGCGCCCGCTGCAGCATCAGCCGCGACAGCTCGATCATGACGTCGGGCCGGGTGGCCACCGCCTCGAAGAAGTCCTCGCGCGGCAGGGCCAGGATCTCGGAATCGCGCAGCGCCACCACGCTGGCGGAATGCGGCGTCCCCGCGATCAGCGCCATCTCCCCGACCGGCTCGCCCGGCTTGACGACGCCCAGGAATTGGGGCGGCTGATCCGTCTCCTGCCGGAACACGCCGAGCCGTCCGGAGCGAACCAGATACAGGCTGTCGGCCTCCTCGCCGGCCTGGAACAGGACCTCTCCGCCGGTCAGGGCGAACCAGCTGGCGCGGGTGTTCTTGTCCTCGAAGACCTTGGCCAGGGCCGCTTCCAGCGTATCGGGGCGATGCGGGGCCATGATCGGATGTCGCCGGGCTGGGGCGCGCGGTTACCGCGCGGATCGAGGGTCCGAGTTAGCGGCGCTTCGGCGCCGGGGGCAAGTCTTCAGGCCAGCCTGCGGAACGCGGCCCCGTCCGCGTCGAACAGATGGGCCTTGCCGGGGGCCAACTTCAGCGACAGCTGGTCGCCCGCCGCGACGCGAACTTCGCCCGGCAACTGAACGGTCAGGGTGTCGTCCCCGCTCGGCAAGGCGGCATAGGCATAGGTCGCCGCGCCCAGGCTCTCGACGAAGGTCGCGGTGGCCGCGACCGTGTCGCCGGGCCCGTCCAGGGTCAGGTGCTCGGGCCGCACCCCCATCTGTACGGCCTGTCCGACCGCCGCGCCCGACGCCTCGACCGCGACGCGGACCGTGGTGCCATCCGCCAGCCGGACGGTCGCCCCGTCGGCCGACGCTTCCACCATCTCGGCCGGGATCAGGTTCATCTTCGGACTGCCGATGAACTCGGCCACGAAGCGGGTTTGGGGGTGCTCGTACAGCTCCAGCGGCGCGCCGACCTGTTCGACCACGCCGCCGTTCAGCACCACGATCCGGTCGGCCAGGGTCATGGCCTCCACCTGGTCGTGGGTGACGTAGACCATGGTGGTCTTCAGCCGTTGATGCAGGGCCGCGAACTCATAGCGCATCCGCACCCGCAGGGCGGCGTCCAGGTTCGACAGGGGCTCGTCGAACAGGAAGACCTCGGGTTCCCGCACGATGGCCCGGCCGATGGCGACGCGCTGGCGCTGGCCGCCGGACAGGGCCTTGGGCTTGCGATCCAGATAGTCGGCGATGTTCAGGATGTCGGCGGCGGCGTTGACGCGGCGGTCGACCTCGGCCCGGTCTGTCTTCGCCAGCGTCAGGCCGAACGCCATGTTCTGGCGGACCGTCATGTGCGGATACAGGGCGTAGGACTGGAACACCATGGCGATGCCCCGGTCGGACGGCGACAGGGCGTTCACCGTCCGGCCGGCGATGGCGACCTCACCGGCGTCGGGCTCTTCCAGTCCGGCGATGACGCGCAGCAGGGTGGACTTTCCGCAGCCGGAGGGACCGACGAAGACCACGAACTCGCCGTCCGCGACGTCCAGATCGACGCCCTTCAGCACCGGGGTCGCGCCAAAGCTCTTGGTGATGCCGCGAAGGGCGACCTCGGCCATTCCTGTGTCCGTCCCGCTTGTCGTTGAGACGACCGTAAACGGTTACAGCGACACCGGAAACCCTCTGCCTCCCCCTGTAGGGGAGGGTGAAGCCTAGCCCCGCGCCTTCTTGCCCTTGAACGGCGGCTTGGCGCCCGGCTTGGGCTTTCCGGTCCAGGGGCGGTCGCCGGCGGAGGCGCCGGGCTTGGCCACCCACGGTTTCTTGGCGGACTTGGGCTTGTCGACCCAGGGCTTCTTGCCCTCAGGCGCGGGGGCGTCCTTGGTGCGCTTGACCCATTTGGGCTTGGCCTCGCCGGCCGGAGCGGGCGCGGCTGCGGCCTCGGCCGGGCGCGGCGTCCAGGGCTTCTTCGCCGGCGCGCCCTCGGTGCGGGGCGGGCGGGCCGGGCGATCGCCGTCCTGGCGCATCGGCTTGTCGAAGCGGCGCGCGGGACGTTCGGTCGGCCCGGGGGCCACGGCGTCGGACACGGTCACTCCGTCCTCGGTCGAGGCGGCGACGGCGGCGCGGAACCTGGCCTCGGCGGCCTTGGTGATCTCGAACTTGGTCTCGCGCTCGAAGATCTTGATGGAGCCGACGTCCGGCTTGGTGACGTGGCCCAGGCGGCAGATGGTGGGCAGCAACCACTTCGGATCGGCGTTCTTGTCGCGACCGATGTTGATGCGGAACCAGACCATGTCGCCGCCGCGCGCGAAGTCGGTCAGGGGGCCTTCCTTCTGGCCGCGATCGTTCACACCCGTGGCCTGGGCGCGCTTCATGCGGTCGTCGTCATAGACGTCTTCGGGGGCCGGCAGCTTCTGGCGGTAAAGGCGGATCAGGGCGGCGGCGATCTGCTCGGGGCTGGACCGTTCCAGCAGCAGCTTGCCCATGGCCAGGGCGTCCTCGTCCTCGACCGGTGCGGTCAGGACGGGGTCGGCCAGCATCCGCTCTCGGTCCTTTTCCAGGATCATCTCCGCCGACGGCGGGCCCATCCATTCGGCCTTGATCGCCGCCGACTGCAGCATCAGCTCGACCTTCCTGCGGCGCGTGTAACTGACCATCAGGACCGAGACGCCCTTTTTGCCCGCGCGCCCGGTGCGGCCCGAACGGTGCAGCAAGCCGGCCTTGTTGACGGGGATTTCGGCGTGGATGACCAGTCCCAGGTCGGGCAGGTCCAGACCGCGTGCGGCGACGTCGGTGGCGACGCAGACCCGCGCATGCCCGTCCCGCAGCGCCTGCAACGCCTCGGACCGCTGGCTCTGGGTCAGTTCGCCCGACAGGCCGACGACGGAGAAGCCGCGTTCGCGCAGCGAGCTGGTCAGGTGCTTCACCCGCTCCCGCGTATTGGCGAACACCAGGGCGCCGGGGGCCTCGAAATAGCGCAGCACATTGACGACGCCCAGCTCGACCTCATTGGGGGCCACGCGGATGCAGCGGTATTCGATGTCGCCGTGGGGGGCGTTCTTTTGCGTCGTGTCGATGCGCAGGGCGTCGCGCTGATAGGTGCGGGCCAGATCGACGATGTCGCGGGCCAGGGTGGCCGAGAACAGCAGGGTGCGGCGCTGGGCAGGCGCGGCGTCGAGCAGGAAGGTCAGATCCTCGGAAAAGCCCATGTCCAGCATCTCGTCGGCCTCGTCGAGCACCACGGCCTTGAGTTGCGACAGGTCCAGCGCGCCGCGCTCCAGATGATCCTTCAGGCGACCGGGCGTGCCGACGACGATGGCGGCGCCGCGTTCCAGCACGCGACGCTCGGCGCGCGGGTCCATGCCGCCGACGCAGGTGGCGATGCGGGCCCCGGCCTTGCCATACAGCCACTCCAGCTCCTTGGAGACCTGAAGCGCCAGTTCGCGGGTCGGGGCGATGACCAGGGCGGCGGGGGCGCCGTTGTCCTCGATCCGCTCGGCGTCGCCCAGCAGGGTCGTCGCCAGCGCGAGGCCGAACGCCACGGTCTTGCCTGAACCGGTCTGGGCCGAGACCAGCAGATCGCGGCCGACCTCGGCCTCCAGCACCGCCGACTGGACAGGCGTCGGCTCGTCATAGCCGCGTTCGGACAGGGCGCGGTCGAGCGCGGGATGACTGGCGGGAAAGGGCATGGGGGTCTCGTAGGGCGAACGCGGCCAAAACGCGAGCGTCGCGGGCATTCCGGGGGGCGGGGCCTTTAGGCCGCGATCAAGGCCGAATTGGGGGAAGGGCGCCGGAATCTGACCCGTGTTCGCCGGCCCGTGACATCGGTGTCGACCCCATGCAATGTCCCGGCGTCTTTCGGGGGAGAGTCGCGCGTGCGCAAGGTTCTGTTTTCCACCGCTCTTTCGCTGTCTCTGGCGACCGGGCCGCTGCTGACCGGCCCGGCCTGGGCCCAGCAGACCTTGCGTTCCGGCGGCCAGGTGCAGGGCGAGCTGGAGCGCGGCGATGACCGGCTGAACTCCGGCGAGTTCACCGACGTCTATGAGATCGAGGGGCGGGCGGGCCAGACCCTGCGCGCGACGATGCGATCGGACGATTTCGACACCTATCTGATGATCCGCGGTCCGGGTGACTTCTCCGAGGACAACGACGATGCGCCCGATGACGGCACCAACTCGGCGCTGGACGTGCGGCTGCCGGCGAACGGCACCTACCGCCTCAGTGCCACCAGCTATGAGCCCGGCGAGACGGGACGCTACGCCCTGGCCCTGTCGGGTGGCGGTGGCGCGGCGGCCCTGTCGGGCCGGGGGCAGGCCGATGCGGGCGGGGGACGGTTGACGGTGGACGACCCGGCCACCGGCATCCTGGCCTCGGGCGACCGGCGGCTGCAGGCTGGCGAGTTCGCCGATGACTGGACCGTGCCGGTGCGGCGGGGCGAGACCTATACCGTCAGCTTCGATGCCTCGGACTTCGACGCCTATCTGATGGTGCGCGGCCCCGGCGGCCTGTCCGAGGACAATGACGACGACACCGGCCAGCGCGGCACCCGCAACAGCCGCATCACCTTCACGGCCCCGGCCGACGGCGAGGTCGACATCGCCGCCACCAGTTTTGGCACCGGCGAGACGGGCCGCTATCGCCTGATGGTGGAACGGACGACGCCGGCGCGCGCCGACCGGGGACGTCCGGCCCGGCCCGACGCCCTGCCGCCGCGCGACAGCGACGGGACCGTCCAGGTCGGCCAGACCGTCAGCGGGGACCTGGGTCGGGGCGATCGGCGGCTGGAGGGCGGAGAGTATCTGGAGACCTGGACCCTGCGCGGACGCCGGGGCCAGGCGCTGGACCTTCGGCTGATGTCTTCGGCCTTCGATCCCTATCTGGCGATCCAGGGGCCGGGCGGGCTGAACGAGTTCAACGACGATGACCCGGACGGCGACGGGGCGCTGGACAGCCGGCTGTTCGTGACCCTGCCGGCGGACGGCGAGTACCGGATCACGGCCACCAGCTATGCCTCGGGCGAAGAGGGCGCCTACCGCCTGGCCGTTCTGGCCGCCGACGGCCGGGCCTCTCAGGGACGCCCGCAGCAGGAGTCCTACGTCGAGGATCGCGGGCGCCGCCAGGACGTGGCGGGCGGCGCGATCGCGATCGGCCAGACGGTGGGCGGGACGCTGCAGTCGGGCGACGAACAGCTGGACAGCGGCGAATACGTCGACAGCTTCACCTTCTCGGGGCGTCGGGGCCAGCGGGTCGCGGCCGAGCTGACCTCGTCGGCCTTCGACGCCTATCTGATGCTGCGGACGCCGTCGGGCGAGCAACTGGACAATGACGACGGCGAGAACGGCACCGACAGTCGGCTGGACACTGTCCTGGCCGAGGACGGCGAGTACGAGGTCATGGTCACCTCCTATTCGCCCGGCGAGACGGGGTCGTACCGGTTCAGCGTCAGCCCCAGCCAGGGCTCGCCGCGCCAGGCGGCGGTCCAGGGCGGGGCGCGTGTGTTCGCCATCATGGTCGGCATCTCGGAATACGGCGATGTCGCCGGGGACCTGGCCTATACCGACGAGGACGCCGAAAAGCTGGCCGAGACGCTGGAGCGGGGCGGGGTGCTGAACGCCTCCAGCGTGGTCCTGACCAATGCCGAGGCGACGGTGGCCGGCGTGCGCGACGCCTTCCAGTCGGTCGCCAGACAGGCGGGGCCCGACGACATGTTCCTGTTCTTCTTCTCCGGTCACGGCAGTCAGGAACAGGGCAGCGCCAGCGCCCAGGAGCCGGACGGCCGCACCGAGACCATCGTCCTGAGGGACGGGGAAATCTCCGACGTCGAGATGGGCCAGCTGTTCCGGGGCCTGAACACGCGGCTGTCGCTGCTGGTGCTGGACAGCTGCTTCTCCGGCGGATTCGCCCGGAACGTCGTGGATCGCCCCGGCGTCATGGGTCTGTTCAGCTCCGAAGAGGACCTGACCAGTTCGGTCGCCGACAAGTTCGAGGCCGGGGGTTATCTGTCCCACTTCCTGCGGGCGGGCCTGGCGGGCGAGGGCGACGTGGACGGCGACGGCGCGGTCACGGCCGGAGAACTGGCCACCTATCTGCGCCGCCAGTTCGTCGCGGAGGTGTCGGGCGTCGAGGCCGAGACAATGGAGGGCCAGCGCAACTATCAGAACCTGGTGATCGACCGAGGCGGGGTCCAGGTCGACGACGTGGTGCTGAGGCTGGCGTCGACGGGCGGACCGGTCCGGGGGGCCTTCTAGGTCACCGCCCCGGCTGGGACGGGCTTCGTCGGATCGGCGTCAGTGAAGCGAGTGGCGGAGAGGGTGGGAGACAACGCCTCCTGCTCCGAAGCCTTATACAGCGGGCACATCTGGGGCTCCGACGAAAGAACGATGTACCACTGGGCTGTACCTGTCAACGCGAGGCGCAGCGCTCGATTTTGAAACCGTTTCACTGGGATCGCTGCACGTGGCGCGGGGACCGTTGGTCGCGCGGCACCCAACCGGCCCGGACGGGCCTCACCTATCGCTACGGTGGTCCGGCACAGGGCTCGATTTACTGGCCGCAGAGCAAGCGACACGGTAAGCTGCACCGCGGCCACCGTCCAAAAGCCGACACTGCCAACGTCTCTTACGGGTGGGGAGCGGACCTTTCGGTGTTCGCGTCTAACGCTTCCTGCGGTCACGCATCAGCCAAACCGCAAACCCGATAAATGCCAGCCCGAAGACTCCGCTTTGCCACGAAGCTTGGAAAAACAACGTCACGAACATCAACAGCAGACCGACGATAGCCACAACACCTGCGACCCACTTAGGGGTCGGCTCGCCGTCGTCTGGGAGGATTATCAAAACCGTTGCTCAGACGCTTTCGTCGCGTGGGCCAGTTGGTAGCTTAGGCTGTGGAACTTAGTCTGCAATGGGTCGAGAGCCGATCGTAGCGTAAGCGGGGCAAGCGGACTCCGCTGCTGCTACGACAGCAACTGTCAGGTGGGGGAACTCGTAATGAGCGAAACGGAGCGTTACCTCAGGCGGCTCCTAAAGCACCCGTCCGGACTGCGCGCCGGTGGCGGAGGTGACGA
>NZ_JBEGDD010000021.1:0-13870 GCF_040195595.1 Brevundimonas aurifodinae | reverse complement strand
TCTCTTCTCTCCGTCCCCTGAACAGGGGGCTTATCCTAGGTTTTCAGGGGCCCCGGTGGGCATAAGCCCACCGGAGATATTCGTAAACCGGCCGGACTTTACGGTCCGCCGGGATTGGTTGGTGCTTAGGCGCTGTACTTCTTGATCACTTCGTCGGCGACGTGTTGCGGCACCGGCTCGTAGTGGTCGTATTGCATGGTGAAGGCGGCGCGGCCCTGCGACATCCCGCGAAGGGTGTTCACATAGCCGAACATGTTGGCCAGCGGCACGAAGGCGTTCACGACGGTGGCGTTGCCGCGCATGTCCTGACCCTGGATCATGCCGCGACGACCGTTCAGATCGCCGATGACCGAACCGAGATAGTCCTCGGGAGTCACGACCTCGACCGCCATGATCGGCTCGAGCAGCTTGGGCGCGCCCTTTTCCTTCAGTTCACGGAAGGCTGCGCGGGCCGCGATCTCGAACGCCAGCACGCTGGAGTCGACGTCGTGATACTTGCCGTCCGTCAGGGTCGCCTTGAAGTCGATCAGCGGGAAGCCCGCCAACAGGCCCGAGTCCTTGATCGACTCCAGCCCCTTCTGCACGCCCGGGATGTATTCCTTGGGCACCGCGCCGCCGACGATCGCGCTTTCGAACACGAAGCCCGAGCCCGGCTCGCCGGGTTCGAAGGTGATCATGACGCGGGCGAACTGGCCCGTACCGCCGGTCTGCTTCTTGTGCGTGTAGTCGATGTCGACCTTACGGCCGAGGCTCTCACGATAGGCGACCTGAGGCGCGCCGATGGTGGCCTCGACCTTGTAGGTCCGCTTCAGGATGTCGATCTTGATGTCGAGGTGCAGCTCGCCCATCCCCTTCAGGATGGTCTGGCCCGACTCGTGGTCGGTCGAGACGGTGAAGGAGGGATCCTCCGACGCCAGCTTGGCCAGGGCCACGCCCAGCTTCTCCTGGTCGGCCTTGGTCTTGGGCTCGACCGAGATCTCGATGACCGGGGCCGGGAACTCCATCTTCTCCAGGATGACCGGCGACTTCAGGGGATCGCACAGGGTGTCGCCCGTGCGGGTGTCCTTGAGGCCGGCCAGGGCGACGATGTCGCCGGCGAAGGCTTCCTTGACGTCCTCGCGGTTGTTGGAGTGCATCTGCAGCATCCGGCCGACCCGCTCGCGCTTGTCGCGCGACGAATTCAGCAGGTTCTGACCGGTCTCCATCTTGCCCGAATACAGGCGGCAGAAGGTCAGCGAGCCGACGAAGGGGTCGTCCATGATCTTGAACGCCAGGATCGACAGGGGCTCGTCGTCCGAAGCCTTTCGCACGATCGGCTCTTCGGTCTTGAAGTCGATGCCCGGCGTCGGCGGGATGTCCAGCGGCGACGGCAGGTAGTCGACGACGGCGTCCAGCAGCGTCTGCACGCCCTTGTTCTTGAACGCCGAGCCGCACAGGATCGGATAGAAGGCGCCGGTCAGCACGGCCTTGCGGATGCACTTCTTCAGAACTTCCAGCGAGGGCTCGGTGCCTTCGAGGTAGGCTTCCATCGCCTCGTCGTCGAGTTCGACGGCGTTGTCGATCAGGTACTGGCGGGCCTCATTGGCCTTGTCGACCAGGTCCGCCGGGATCTCGCCCACGGTGAAGTTGGCGCCCAGGGCGTCGTTGTCCCAGACGACCGACTTCATGGCGACGATGTCGACCAGGCCGGACAGGGTGTTCTCGGCGCCGATCGGGAACTGGATCGGCACGGCCTTGGCGCCCAGACGATCGCGGATCGACTGCACCGAGGCGTCGAAGTCGGCACCGATCTTGTCCATCTTGTTGACGAAGACGATCCGGGGAACCTTGTATTTGTCAGCCTGGCGCCAGACGGTCTCGGTCTGCGGCTCGACGCCGGCGTTGCCGTCCAGCACGGCGACAGCGCCGTCCAGCACGCGCAGCGAACGCTCGACCTCGATGGTGAAATCGACGTGTCCGGGCGTGTCGATGATGTTCAGGCGCTTGCCCTGCCAGAAGGCGGTCGTCGCGGCCGACGTGATGGTGATGCCGCGTTCCTGCTCCTGGTCCATCCAGTCCATGGTCGCGGCGCCGTCGTGGACTTCGCCGATCTTATGGTTCTTGCCGGTGTAATACAGGATCCGCTCGGTCGTCGTCGTCTTGCCCGCGTCGATGTGGGCCATGATGCCGAAGTTGCGGTAGTCCTCGAGCTTGTGAGTGCGGGCCATGAAAGCGTGCCTTGAAGTAGGTTCAGGACGCGGTGGGCGCCCTCGGGGAGATGTCGGTGTCTGGATAAACGGGCGCGGGCGATCTAGCTGAAATCGCCCGCACTCGAAAGTCCCAGATAGTCAGCGCAGATGACGCTTTAAAGGCGTTACCAGCGGTAGTGCGAGAAGGCGCGGTTGGCCTCGGCCATCTTGTGGGTGTCTTCGCGCTTCTTGACCGCGGTGCCGCGGTTGTTGGACGCGTCCAGCAGCTCGGCGGCCAGCTTTTCGGTCATGGTGTTCTCGCCACGCTTGCGGGCGGCGTTGACCAGCCAGCGGATGGCCAGGGCGCGACGACGGTCGGGGCGAACCTCGACCGGCACCTGATAGGTGGCGCCGCCGACGCGACGCGAGCGGACCTCGACCGACGGCTGGACGTTCTCCAGGGCGGTGTGGAAGGTCTGGACCGGCTCGAAGTCCTTCTTCTTGTCGGCCAGGATTTCGAAGGCGCCGTAGACGATGTTCTCGGCGACAGCCTTCTTGCCCTCGTACATGACGTAATTCATGAACTTGGTGACGGTCAGATCCTTGTATTTGGGATCCGGCAGGACTTCGCGTTTCTGGGCGCGGTGACGACGGGACATGGTGGTGGCCTTCTAGTTCGATGTCTGGGGGCCGCTCTGCGTCGGCCGAATTCTGAGGGTGCGGGTCGCTTACTTCGGACGCTTGGCGCCGTAGTGCGAACGGCGCTGCTTGCGGTCCTTGACGCCTTGCGTGTCCAGCACGCCGCGCAGGATGTGGTAGCGCACGCCGGGCAAGTCCTTGACGCGGCCGCCGCGGATCAGGACCACCGAGTGCTCCTGCAGATTGTGGCCCTCGCCGGGGATGTAGCACACGGCTTCGTAGCCGTTCTTGGCGAGGCGGACCTTGGCGACCTTACGCAGGGCCGAGTTCGGCTTCTTGGGGGTCGTCGTATAGACGCGGGTGCAGACGCCGCGGCGCTGGGGCGAACCCTCCAGCGCGGGCACCTTGTTGCGCACGGGCTTGGGCTTGCGGGGCTTGCGGATCAGTTGGTTGATCGTAGGCATCGGTAGGACGGTCTCGACTTCTGATGGAGGCGTGTGCCTGTCGGCCGGGGCGCCTCGGTTTCCTTCTTTTGAACGACGCGGATGCGCCGCCCGGGATCGTTCGAGACTGACGGTCGAACCAAACAGCCACCGGTTCGCTCCGGCGAACCGGAAAACACAAATGCCCGGAACGCGCGCTTCGGGCGTTCCGGCGGGCACAGCCCGTCCGTTCAATTGTCACGATCAGGATGGGGCAGGCCCCGCCTCGAAAGTCCGGCGCGTTTACTCGGATGGGGGCTGAGGGTCAAGCCACTCCCCCTTTTTCCGCTCATCCCCGCGAAAGCGGGGACCCAGTGCTTTGGGCGATGGCTGGACGCGAGTTTAGGCGGAAGCTCATCCCGCACACCGTGCCTCACTTAAGCACTGGGTCCCCGCTTTCGCGGGGATGAGCGGAATCGTGAAAAGCCCGCCCCCTACTCCGCCACCGGTCGCGTCAGGTCGAACTCCACGCGGAAATGCCGGTTGGGCCGCCGCAGTTCATAGGCGAACATCCGGTCCGGATGGACCTCCATGGCCCAGACGTTGGTGGTCGAGACCGAGGCGTCCCCGGCGATGAACAGCTCGATCGAGAAATCATCGACCGGGAACGCCTGGCGCGCCTCTGTCCCCGACCCCGTCGTGTCGCCGCCGTACCAGTGCAGGCCGTCGGGGCGTCCTTCCGGATCGCGGTGATCGTGCTTCAGGGTCAGTCCCTCGGCCGTGCGCGTGACCACCCAGGTCCGCGACCGGTCCTCGCCGACGCTGAAGGGAATACGCACCTCCGCAGCGGAACAGTCCCGCACATGCATCAGCAGGCGCTGCGAGGCGAAGCCGGCGTCGGCGGCGTCGGTCGTGACCACCCGCCCCTCGAACCTCTGGCCGCACAGGGCGTTCAGCCGTCCCATGAAGGCGTCCTGCTGCGACGACGGTCCGGCGGGCAGGCTGGCGCAGGCGGCGAGGACCAGCAGGACGGGGGCGATCAGGAGGGCTTTCATGCGGCCCAGCCTGCGGCCCGGAACGGCGCTTCGCAAGCCGACAAGTCCGGCGTTGACTTCGGAACATCCCTGAGTATGTTCCGCGCCTCTCATTTTCGCGGCTTCCCGCCGTCGCAAAGGTAATTTCCGATGGCCAAGCCCGCCTCCATCAAGATCCGCCTGAACTCGACCGCCGACACCGGCTTCTTCTACGTCACCAAGAAGAACGCCCGCACCATGACCGAGAAGATGGTCGTCAAGAAGTACGATCCGGTCGTGAAGAAGCACGTCGAATTCAAGGAAGGCAAGATCAAGTAAGGCGGCCTTGCTCGCCCCAACGCAAGAACGCCCGGCCTCGCGGCCGGGCGTTTTCGTTTGTGCGGACCTCGGCGGCTATTGCGCCGCGGCGGCCGCGCGCTCGGCGTCGAAGATCTTCTTGAAATAGGTCCAGCTGGTCTCGTTTGGCCGCGTGTCGGTCAGCGGCGGCGGGGCGACATAGTCGGGATAGTTGGCCGCGATCTCGTCCCGCAGAACCTGCGGCAAGCCGTCGATACCGTTCGACATGGTCTGTCCGACCGCGTTGAACACCAGGCCTCCGGGCCGTCCGCCCATCCGCATCCACGGCAGCCACGGCGACATCCGCACCCAGGCGATGGCGGGGTCGGCCCGGGGCCGCGACCCGTCGATCAGGTCGGCCTCCTGCATCGAGAAGTCGAAGATCTCCATGGCGTGGTACTGGTTGCCGACATACTCCTGATAGTCGCCGCCCAGCGGGTTCACATAGAACAGCGGAGCCTCGAAGTTCAGGAACACCTTGCCCTGGTTGACCCGGCCGCTGAACGTGAACGGCGAGCCGTCGGCGTTGCGCTCATAGGTCGGGCGCGAGTTCACGGGGTCGTTGGCGACATGGACCACCTCGACGACCTGATCGGTGACCGGATTGGTCCAGCTGCGCAGGATCTCGTTGGTGCGCGGGTCGAGGTAGAGCATCAGCTCGCGCGACACGAGCCGGTATCCCGTCCCCCGCACCGGGTCGCTGACCGTGCCGCACTGGCGGACGTTCATGCCCTCGACGTTGAAGATGTGGCGGTCCGGCTCTCCGGGCGAGCGGGCGAACACCCGGCCTGACCAGTGGTAGACCACCGGCTCGCCATCCACGGTCGAGCACTGGACCTTGCGGTTCGCCGCGATGGCCCCGGCGGGCGTCGACAGGTCGATCGTCTGCGCGCTCGCAGACATCGGCAAGGCGACGGCGGCGAGAGCGGCCACGGCGGTCAGGGTTCTCGTCATCTCGTTTCCTCCGTTGAGACGTCAGGTGATCTTGGGGGCCTCGACGGCCCAGACGCGGCAATCCGCGATCCCGTCGCGCAGTGTCTTGATCTCGGCGTAGTCGGGGCTGTCCCAGAAGGCGCGCAGAGCCGCCATGTCGGGCCATTCGGAGATGACCGCCGACGACCCGTCGCCCCAGTCGCCCTCCAGCAGTTGCACACCCGGCGCCCGCACCAGATATCGCCCGCCGTGCTGGGCGATCAGGGCCGCCGCCGCCTGGCCATAGCCGCCGATGAACCGATCGCGGTCCTCGATCCTCGCCAGCACGATCATATAGGCGGCCATCGGCTCCCCCTTGCTAAGCCCACCCTAGCGCGCTCAAATGATATAAATCTATACCATTTCGATCAGCCCTCCGGAATCGCGACCTATGGAACTGCTGCGCGCCGCCACCCTGACCGTCGCCGACCCCGAGGCGGCCGCCGCCCTTTATGTCGAATGGCTGGACTACGCGGTGGTGGAGCGCGGTCCCGTCCCCGCCGACCTCGCTGCCGCCTGGGGCTGCCCCGCGTCCGCCGACCGCGCCTCGGTCGTCTGCCGCCCGGCGTCCGGAGCCGATGTCTTCCTCCGCTTCGTCGAGGGTCGGACGCCCGCCGACTACCTGCCGCTCCGCACCTACGGCTGGGCCGCCATCGAGATCTGCACCCAGGACACCCACGCCGTGAACGCCCGCATGGAGCGTTCGCCCTTCCAGATCATCGGCCCGCCCAAAGAACTGGACGGCCTGCCCGCCATCTTCCCCATGCAGGTGAAGGGCCCGGATCAGGAGATCGTCTATCTGACCCAGATCCGGGACAACCTGCCGGCCTATGACCTGCCGCGCGCGGGCAGCCTGATCGACAAGCTGTTCATCATCGTGCTCGCCTGTTCGGACCTGCGGGCCTCGCTGGACTGGTTCGAGGGGCAGCTGAGACTATCGGCCGGCCGGTCGATGGACCTGGTCTACACCATGATCAACGCCGCCTTCGACCTGCCGGCAGACACCAGACACACCCTGGCGACCATGGTGCACGGCCGCGACTGCTTCCTGGAGCTGGACCAGTATCCGGACGCCACGACCGCCCGACCGACCGAGCCCGGCGCCCTGCCTCCCGGCATCGCCATCACCACCTTCCGCCACCCGGACTTCGACGCGCTGAAGGGCTGGATCACCCCACCCGCCGCCCGCGAAGGCGCGGTCTACGACGGCAAGCGGGCGGGCACCCTGCGCGCCCCCGACGGCACCCTGGTCGAGGTCGTCGAGGCATGAGCGAGCTAGCCCAAGAGGTCGTCCTCGCCCGCCCCGTCACCGCCGCCCCCGTCGCCGCCGACTTCACCATCGTGGCGCGAGACCGCACCCCGCCCGAAGGCGACGGCTGGCTGAAGGTCCGGCCGCTGTTCCTGTCGCTCGACCCCTACATCGGTGCCCGCATCCGGGGCCGTCACATGGGCGAGCCCGCGCCTGCGCCCGGCGAGCCCCTGCCCGGCTTCTGCGTGGCGGAGGTCGAGGACAGCCGCGACTCTGCCTACGCCCCCGGCGACCGCGTGGTGGTCGAGGTCGGCTGGACCGACCTGGCCTGGGTCCGTTCGGACGGTGCGCGCCGCGTCTCGACCGACATCGCGCCGTCGCTGCACCTCAGCGTGCTGGGCATGCCCGGCCTGACGGCCTGGGCGGGCATGACCCAGCTGGCGAAGACGGGCGAGGGCGACCTGCTGACCGTCAACGCCGCGGCCGGAACCGTCGGCGGCGTCGCGGGCCAGATCGCCAGGAACCTCGGCGGCCGCGCCGTCGGCATCGCGGGCGGGCCCGAGAAGTGCGCCCTCGTCGTCGACCGCTACGGCTTCGACGCCTGCATCGACTACCGCGTCGCCGACTGGGAGGCCCAGGTGGCCGCCGCCGTCTTGCCCGGCTCCACCATCCATTTCGAGAACGTCGGCGCGGGCCAGCTCGCCGTCGGCATCCGCAGTCTGAAGCCCTACGGCCGCGTCGTCCTGTGTGGCCTCGCCGACCACTACCACGCCGACGCGGGCCCGGCCGTGACCGCCATCGGCCCCCTCGTCGGCAAGCGCGCCGCCGTGTTCGGCCTCGTCGTCTATGACTTCTACCCCCGCTGGTCCGAGTGGACCGCGCTGGCCGAGCCCTGGGTCAAGGATGGCCGCCTGACCATCGCCGAAGACATCGGGCAGGGCTTCGACAGCGCCGGTCGCCAACTGGAACGCCTGATGCGCGGCGAGAACGTCGGCAAGACCCTGGTCCGGGTGTGATCCGCCCCGGCACCCCCTCTCTCCGCTCATCCCCGCGAAAGCGGGGACCCAGTGCTTTGGGCGGTGATTGCCACCGGGTTTGTCGCGAGCCCAATCCCGAACACCCCGCCTCACTTCAGAACTGGGTCCCCGCTTTCGCGGGGATGAGCGGAAATGGTTAGATCCGGCGGTGAGCGCGGATTCGTCACGGTCGACGGCCGCCGCGTCCTGATCCGCCGCTATGGGCGAGGCCCCGCCGTGCTCGTGATCCACGGCTCGCCCCAGTCCTCCCGCGCCGTCGAGGCGGTCTGCCAGGCGCTGGCCGCGCGCGGCCTGACGGCCCTCGCCCCCGACACCCCGGGCGCGGGTGCTTCCGACCCCCTGCCGATCGCCGATCCCGACAGCGCCGACTTCGCCCACGCGCTGCACCGCCTGACCGAGACGCTGGGCCTGTCGCGCGTCGGCCTCTACGGCTTCCACACCGGCGCCGCGACCGCCGCGACATTCGCCGCCCTGTTCCCCCAGAGCACCGCCGCCCTCGTCTGCGACGGCCTGCCCGCCTGGACCGAGGTCGAGCGCGACCGCTTCCTCGCCGACTATCTGCCGCCGTTCGAACCCGTCTGGGACGGATCCCACATGGCCTGGCTGTGGGCGCGGATGGAGGCCCAGACCGTCTTCTTCCCCTGGCATTCGACCGATCCGGCCGAGCGGATGGCCATGGCGGTCTCCAGCCCCGAGCACATCCACGCAAACGCCATGGACCTGCTGGCGACCGGCGACGCCTACCGCCCGGTGTATCGCGCCGCCTTCACCTTCCGCGCCGAGGCGGTGACGCCCCACCTGTCTGAGACCGCCCTGATCGCCTGCGCCGCCTCCGACATCCTGACCGCCCATCTGGATCGGCCGGGGCTGGCGGGACGGGGCGTCGTTCTGCCGGACGCGCTGAGCCTGCATGCCGCCGCCGTCGACCACCTGGCGGCCCACCCCGGAGACCCCGCGCCGGACCGGATCGGAGACGGCTTCCTGGCGCTCGGCGACGACCGCCTTGCTGTCCACCGCCTGTCCGAAGTCCCCGGCCGCCCGCTGGTGATGCTCCACGACGCCGGAGGCTCCGCCGCCGACCTGACCCCGCCCGAGGGCCGCCCCGTGATCGCGCTCGACCTTCCCGGCCACGGCCTGTCGTCGGAGGGCTGGACCGGCCCCATCGACTGGCCCGAGACCGTTCGCGCCGCGCTCGACGCGCTCAACCTCACCGACGCCGAGATCACCGGCGTCGGCGCGGGCTCCGTCCTCGCCTCGGCCCTGACCGGCGTCGAGCCCCGCCCCGGCCGCGTCCTCGGCCCACCCGATCCGGTCCCGTCACTGGCCCCGGAGTGGGACGGGGCCCACCTTCTCCGCGCCTTCCGCATCGCGTCGTGGGAGCGCCTGTTCGACCCCTGGCACCGCCGCGATCCGGCCTACCGCATTGACCGCCCCGCCGACCTCGCCGCCACACACGCCCGCGCCGTCAGCCTGTTGCGGGCGCACCGGCGATGGAGCGACTTTGAGGAATGGGCCGCCTCATCCCCACAGATCCGTCATCCTCGGGCTTGACCCGAGGATCGGACCATCCTCCCGCAGAACAGAGGGATGGCGCGGGACCGTATCCGCCCAGACTTTCGTACCGGGCGCGGCACATCCGATCCCCGGATCAAGTCCGAGGATGACGGCGGGAATGTATCAGGCCGCGAAGTCCGGGTCCGTCGTCCGCTCCGCCGCCGCCGTGGCCTCGGTCCGGTCCCCGCCGAAGTCACGGTACTTGCCCATCAGCAAGAGCAGCGCCGCCCCCGCCACCAGCCCCACGGCCGAGTACAGCAGGATGGTCTCATAGCTGCCCGTCCGGTCGAAATACTGGCCGAAGATCACAGGCCCGATCCCGGCCCCCAGGGCGAAGAAGCCGTAGAGCGCCCCATAGATGCCGCCATAGCTCTTCAGCCCGAAGTAGCGCGCCACCATGAAGGCCATCAGGTCGTATTCGACGCCTGCCGCGAAGCCGATCAGCACGATCGACAGGCCGGCGATGACCGGATCGGTCGTCCCCTGGGCCAGCAGCCAGCAGGCCACGGCCGGGGCGCTCAGCAGCACGAAGGCCACGCCGGGCGCCCAGATACGGTCGATCAGCCAGCCACCCAGCAGACGCCCGCCGATCACCGACAGGCCGATCAGCGACGCCAGCGTCACGATGTCCCCGGCCTCGAAGCCGTTGGACCTCAGGATGTTCTCGATGTTCGGGATCGGGCCGCCAACCGCGAAGCTGATCGGCACGAAGGCCACCGCCAGAACCCAGAACCGCCAGTCCTTCAGCGCCTGGCCGAAGCTGAGGCCCGGCGTCACGGCCTTGCGCTCCGCGTCCGCCACCCGCCGCTCGGCCGCCGTCGCGGTCTTTCCACCCACGTCGTGGAAGAAGATGAAGGCGATCGGCAGGGCCACCAGCAGCGGCAGAGCCGCCACGCCCAGATAGGCCACCCGCCAGCCGAACTCCTCGACCAGCCAGGCGGTGTAGGGCTTGCAGGCGAACCCGAACAGGCCGGTCCCCACCAGCGACAGCCCCAGCGCCAGGCCCTTGTGCACCTCGAAACGGTTGTTCACCGCCCGCGTCCAGGTCACCGGCAGGGTGCCGGCCCCGACCAGGGCCATGATCCCCCAGGTCGCATAGAACAGGCGAATGTCGCCCGTGTTGGCCGCGAACCCGGCGAAGGCCAGACCGAACAGCAGCAAGGAGACCAGCGCCACGGTCCGCACCCCGATCCGGTCCGCCAGCAGCCCGACCAGGGGGCTGGCGATCAGGACGGCGAAGGTCATGATCGGCAGGCCGCCCAGGATTTCGGCGAAGCCCCAGCCGAACTCCCGGGCCAGCTCCGGCGCCAGGATACCGATGGTGTAGAACGGAAGGGGCGACAGTCCGAGCCCGATGCCGAGCATCGCCGACAGCACCACGGGCCAGCCCAGCTTGAATTCGCCGTATCCGGCTTTCGCCCCAGACTGTGCTTGCATGCCCGTCCCGATCAGTTGGTATAAGTCTATACCATTTGCCGACGGATTCCCGACCGATGCAAGAGCCGATCGCCCCTGCTGCCGCCGACGACGCGCCACCTCATGTGCCGAAAGACGAGACGCCCCTGTTCCTGTTCGTCTGCAAGGACGGCCCCGCGGGCCCCGCCCGCCGCGTCGAGCATCTGGAGGGCCACCTCGCCCACGTCGAGGCCCACTGGCGGCGCTATGTCGTCGCCGGCCCCATGCGGCGTCCGGGCGAGACGGCGCTCTGCGGCTCCTACTTCCTGGTCCGCGCCGCCGACGCCGAGGAGGCCTGGTGTGTCATGCGCGGCGACCCCTACATCACCTCCGACCTCTATGCGGACATTGCGTTGACCGAGATCACCCCGTCGATCGGTCTGTGGGTCGGCGGCAAGATCTGGGCCGACGCCGCCTCCATCGCCCATCGGGCCACCGGCGGCTGAGGGCCGGCCAGGCTCCGCATCTGAACCGTCGACCAGATCGGAGAAACTCTCGTTTCCGCTTAACGTTTCCGAAAATGGTTCCCCGATACTGTCCACCGGTAGCAGGGAGTTTCGGCCGCAGTATGCCGACTATCGAAGTCCTGACGGAACGCGCCGAGCCAGTCGCCCCCACGGCGCTCGCCGGACAGATCTTCGCTCGGTTCCAGACCGAGCCTGACACGCTCGTGATCCCTGTCGTGGACGACGATCGCCCGGTCGGGCTGATCGAGCGAAACGCCTTCCTGTTGAAGATCGCGGGGCCCTTCGGTCACGCCCTCTACGCCAACCGCCCGGTGTCGATGGTGATGGACCCCGAGCCCGCCGTGGTCGAGGCCGGCGTCCGCATCGACGCCTTCTGCGACATCCTGATCAAGTCGGGGCCCGGGGCCCTGATGCGCGGCTTCATCGTCACGCGCGAGGGTCGCTATCGCGGCGTCGGCACCGCGGTCGGCCTGCTCCAGGCCGTCAACGACGAGCAGCGCAGCCGCAATGAGGAACTCGCCGACCAGGCCCGCGCCCTGACCGACAGCCGCACCCAGGCCCTGGCCTCGGCCCGGGCCAAGAGCCAGTTCCTGGCGATCATGAGCCACGAACTGCGGACCCCCATGAACGGCGTCCTCGCGGTGGCCGAGCTGCTGCGTCGCCAGCCCTTGAACGACGCGGCCCATTCCCACGTCCAGACCATCGTCGACAGCTCCGAGACCCTGCTGCGCATCCTCCAGGACGCGTTGGACCTGTCGCGCGCCGAGGCCGGCGAGCTGGAGATGACCCCCGCCCCCACGCCGCTTCGTGCCCTCATGGACGACATCGAGCAGATGTGGACCCCCCGCGCGTCGCAGGATTCCGTCCGCCTGATGGTCGGCTACGAAGGCGACACCGAGCTCGCGACCCTGATCGATCCCATTCGCCTGAAGCAGGTGTTCAACAATCTGATCGGCAACGCCCTGAAGTTCGCCCGCAACGGCGTGGTCGAGGCCAGCCTCAGGGCCTGGTCCGAGAACGACCGCGTCCACATGGAGGCGCGGGTCCGCGACGACGGTCCGGGCGTCGACGCCGACCGGGTCGACGCCATCTTCGAGCCCTTCGTCCACGGTTCGGGTCCTGACGGCGCCGGGCTGGGCCTGTCCATCTGCCGCCAGATCATCGAGCGCCTCGATGGTCGCATCTGGGCAGAGAACAACACAGGGCGCGGCGCCACCTTCGCCTTCGACCTCGCCGCCCCCCTCGCGGACCGGCCGATCGAGGCCGCGACCAACGTCTCCTCCCTGTCGGGTCTGGACCTTCAGACCACGCCGCACATCCTGATCGTCGACGACAACGCCACCAATCGCGTGGTGGCCCAGGCCCTGTGCGAGATGTTCGGCTGCACCTCCGAGACCGCCGAAGACGGCCTGGAGGCGCTCGAGGCCGTCCAGTCCCGCCCGTTCGACCTGGTCTTGATGGACATCAAGATGCCCCGCATGGACGGTGTCCAGGCGACCCAGGCCATCCGCGCCCTGCCCGGTCCGATCGGCGCCATCCCCATCGTCGCCCTGACCGCCAACGCCGATCCGGACGACGCCAGACACTACCTGTCGATCGGCATGGCCGCCGTGGTCGAAAAGCCGATCAAGCCCGAGCGCCTTCGCATGGCCATGAACGCCGCGCTTCAGGAACCCACCGAGGCCGCTGGCGTGACGGCCCCGGCCAAGGGACGCCGCGCCGCCTGACCCCCTTCGCAGCGCCCGGCGGCGCTGCTAAGCCTCGGCGCATGATCCGTCTCGCCCCCCTCGCCGCGCTGTCGCTCCTGGCCGCCTGCGCCACCGCCCCGACCGCGCCTGTCGCCGACGCCGCGGCCTCTCAGCATTCGACGCCCGAAGCCTATGTCGCCGGGCAGGCCGCCTATCTGGTCTGGAACGGGGCCCGTCGCGGCTGGACCACGACCGCCTCGGGGCTCCAGTACCGCCGCGAGGGCCGCGCTATCCCGTCGGGCCGCCAGCCGACCGCGACCGACACCGTGCGCGTCCACTACGAGGGCACCTTCATCGACGGCCGCAAATTCGACAGCTCCTATGACCGGGGCGAACCGGCCGAGTTCCCCCTGAACCGCGTCATCGCCGGCTGGACCGAGGGCGTCGCCCTGATGCGCGAGGGCGAGACCTTTCACTTCGCCATCCCCGCCACCCTGGGCTACGGCGACCGCTGGGTCGGCGGCGACGAACTGCCCCCCAACTCCACCCTCCTGTTCAAGGTCGAACTGATCGAGGTGAAGTAGGACGCATCACGCCGAAGGATTTCGCGTCGAGTTCCTTCTCGAATTGCGGGAGTAGGTGGCTCGCGAAGCGAGACGGATGAGGGGTGGCACTCGGTCTCGGCCGGTAGGAGAGCGGTTCGAACGCTCACCGGCGCCGGTTCCTTTCACCCCTCATCCGGCCCTCCGGGCCACCTTCTCCCGCAAGGGGAGAAGGAAAAATCTTCAATCATCCGCACTCGCCCGGATTCCGCCAACGATTCCAACACCCGCCGCGCTCGAAGCCCCA
>NZ_JBEGDD010000020.1:0-25697 GCF_040195595.1 Brevundimonas aurifodinae | reverse complement strand
CGCACCGCAGAGAGCCTGTACTGGACCGGCCGCTACATGGAGCGCGCGGATTTCCTGGCGCGCATCCTGGAGGCCGCCGTGCGTCTGGCGGCCTTGCCCGCGCGCGACGGGGCGGCGGCGACCGCCTGGGCCAGCGCCATCGCCTCGGCGGGGGTGTCGCGCCAGTTCGCGGCCACGGCCCGCACGCCGTCCGAGAAGTCGGTGCGAGAATATCTGGCCTTCGCGCCGGACAACCCCAGTTCCATCCGCGCCTGCATCAACGCCGCCCGCACCAACGCCCGCTCGGTCCGCACCGCCCTGACCATCGAGTTGTGGGAGGCGATCAACGGGGCCTGGAACGGGCTGAATGACTTCGGCGAACCGACCAAGCGCGACGACTTCATCCGCTACCTGGAATGGGTGAAGGGGGTCAGCCTGGCGGTCGAAGGCGCCTCGTCGCGGACCATGCTGCGGAACGACGCCTACTGGTTCCTGAGGCTGGGCGGCGCGATCGAGCGGGCCGACAACACCGCCCGCCTGCTGGACGTGAAGTATCACCTGCTGCTGCCGGCCGGAGAGAGGGTCGGCGGTCAGCTCGACTATTTCCAGTGGACGACGCTGTTGAGGGAGGTCTCCGCCCTGACCGCCTATCGCTGGGTCTATCGGGAATCCGTGCGGCCCTGGCTGGTGGCCGACCTCTTGGTGCTGAACCGGCAGATGCCGCGGTCTCTGGCCAGCTGTCAGGCCATGATCGTCAGCTATCTGGAAAAGCTGGCGGCCGATTACGGTCGGCGCGGCCCGGCCCAGCGCCTGGCCTCGGCGCGGCTGACCCAGTTCAACGAGGCCAGGATCGAGGACATCTTCCAGTCGGGCCTGCACGAGTACATCCTGAGCTTTCTCAGCGAGAACAACAGCCTGGCCAGCGCCATCCACGACCAGTACCTGGTGTAGGCGGCATGGGTAGAACTCTTCTCACTCCCTCCGTCGTCCTCGGACTTGATCCGAGGACCAGACTTTCGGCACGCAGTGCAGAGGGGCGACGCACGCGCGTCGGATGGTACTTCCGAGGCGCTGAACGTCTGATCCTCGGGTCAAGCCCGAGGATGACGGGGGCGAACTGAACCATGCGCATCCGGATCGATCACGAAACCCGATATGCCTATGACCGAGCCGCGCGCTTCATCGTCCAGGTGCTGCGCCTGACGCCACGTTCGACCGAGAGCCAGCAGGTCCGCGACTGGCGGATCGAGACCGATGTCGACGCCCGCATTCGCCGCACCGAGGACGCGTTCGGTAACATCGTCCACACCCTCTACACCGAGCGACCGACGAGCGGCCTGATGGTGCGGGTGACCGGAGAGGTCGCCACTGTCGACACCGGGGGCGTCCTGAAGGGCACGCCCGAGCGCTTGTCGCCGCTGGTGTTCCTGCGCGAGACGACCCTGACCCATGCGGACGCCGCGCTGCGCGATCTGGCCGGGCGCGTGGGGCCGGGCGACGACCTGACCCGCCTGCACAGCCTGATGGGTCTGATCCACGCCGAGGTCGCCTTCATGGTCGGGGCCACCACGGCCGACCACACTGCGGCCGACGCCTGGGCCCAGCGCCAGGGCGTGTGCCAGGACCACGCCCAGATCTTCATCGCCTGCGCCCGCCGCCTTGGCATCCCCGCCCGCTATGTCTCCGGCCATCTGCACCGGACGGACGGCATCGTGGACCAGGAGGCCTCGCACGCATGGGCCGAAGGGTTCGTCGAGGGGCTCGGCTGGGTCGGCTTCGATCCGGCCAACGGCGTCTGTCCGACGGAACACTATGTCCGCGTCGCGTCCGGACTCGACGCGCTGGGCGCGGCGCCGATCCGGGGGACCAGCTACGGCGGCGGCCGCGAGAGCATGACGGTCGCGCTTCGTGTGCGCCACATGCAACAGACCCAGCAGCAACAGCAGCGACAGGGTTGGTCATGAACACGACGGGGGTCGTTCGTTCATCCGAATCTGTTAGCGTCCATGTTCCATTTGCGTGGGATGCCGGGTCGGGGCCCGGTCGTTCGATATGACCTACTGCGTCGGGATGCTGGTGAACGAGGGTCTGGCGATGATCGCCGACACCCGCACGAACGCCGGCGTGGACAACATCTCCTCCTACAAGAAGCTGCACGTCACCGAGGTGCCGGGCGAGCGGGTGATCGCCATCGCCACGGCGGGGAACCTGTCGGTGACCCAGATGGCCCTCTCGCAGGTGTCCAAGGGCATCAAGATGCCGGGCAGCGAGGAACTTGAAACGCTCGAGACCGCGCCCAGCCTGTTTCGCGCGGCCCAGATCTGTGGCCAGGCCCTGCAGCAGGTCCGCGCCGACATCTCGCCCTCGCCGGAAGCCGACGCCCTCAGGCTCAACGCCAGCATGCTTCTGGGCGGTCAGGTCAAGGGCGGCCAGCTGAGGCTGTACCTGATCTATTCGCTCGGCAACTTCATCGAGTGCGGCCCCGACACGCCCTATATGCAGATCGGCGAACTGAAGTACGGCAAACCCATTCTGGACCGGGCCCTGCGTCCCGACACGCCGATGTCCGAGGCGGTCAAGCTGGGACTGATCAGCTTCGACTCGACGATCCGGTCCAACATCGCGGTCGGTCCGCCGTTCGACATGATCGTCATCCCGCGCGATGGCCTGCACGGCGATCAGCGCCGGATCGAGGCGGACGATCCCTATTTCAGGGATCTGGGCCGTCGCTGGTCAGAGGCCCTGGCCGACGCGCACCGCGCCATGCCACCCCCGCCCTGGCTGGAAGAGCAGGCCCCCAGCCGGCCCAGCATCTCGGTCGTCGGCTAGTAGCCGCCGGCCCGGGCGATGCGCTCGGCGTGGAAGCCCGCGTCGCCCAGCAGTTCGTTGAGAACGCGAACCCGCTTCATGAACAGGCCGACGTCGTATTCGTCGGTCATGCCGACACCGCCATGCATCTGGACCGCCTCCTGCACCGCCAGTTCGGCGACGCGCCCGGCCTTGGCCTTGGCGACCGAGACGGCGAGGTCGGCTTTCTCCGTGCCCGCGTCGATGCGTTGGAGAGCGGCCAGCACCGCCGCCTTGGCGATCTCCAACTCCGTGAACAGATGGGCGGCGCGGTGCTGCAGGGCCTGGAACTCACCGATGGCTTTGCCGAACTGCTTGCGGGTTCGCAGGTATTCGACCGTGCTCAGAAAGGCCTGATCGCCCGCGCCGATCAGGCCGGCGGCGACGCAGGCCCGGCCCAGGTTCAGCGCGCTCTCCAGCGCCGCCTCGCCCCCGTCGACCGCGCCGAGAACGGCATCGGCGTCGACCTGGACGTCGGTCAGGGTCACGCGGGCGGCGTTGTGGGCGTCGACCATGACGGTGCGTTCGATCTCGACGCCGGAGGTCCTCGCGTCGATCAGGAACAGAGTGGTGCCGGCCCCGGTCTTGGCCGCGACGATCAGGGCATCGGCGATGTGACCATCCAGCACGAAGCCCTTGGCGCCGTTCAGTTTGAAGCCGTTGCCGCTGCGCTCGGCCGTCGTCGTGATGCGGGCGGGCTGGTGCTTGGGGCCTTCATCGACGGCGAGCGACAGGATGGCCTCGCCCGCCGCGATGCGGGGCAGCCAGGCCTGCTGATCGGCAGAGGCGGCGTCGGACAGGACGCGGGCGGCCAGCACGCTGGAGCCGAAGAAGGGCGAGGGCGTCAGGGTGCGCCCCAACGCCTCGGCCACCACGCCCGCCTCGACGGCGCCGAGGCCCGAGCCGCCGTGTTCCTCCGGGATGATCACGCCGGCGAAGCCCATCTCGCCGAACGCCCGCCACAGGTCGCGCGAGACGCCGTCGGCATCCTTGGAGTCACGCAGATGGCGCAGGTGAGAGATCGGCGCGTGCTCGGCCAGGAAGCCGTCGGCGGCGTCCTTCAGCATGGTCTGTTCTTCGGTCAGGATCAGGGGCATGTCGGTCTCGTTTCTCCCTCCCCTTCATGGGGAGGGTGGACGACGCGAAGCGTCGGACGGGTGGGGTGGTGCGGCGCCAGGCCCCACCCGGCGCTGCGCGCCACCCTCCCCATGAAGGGGAGGGAGAGGGTCGCTAAGCCCCCGGCAGTTGCAGCAGATGCTTGGCGATGATGTTCAGCTGGACCTCCGAGGTCCCACCCTCGATCGAGTTCGCCTTGGTCCGCAGCCAGTCGCGGGCGGCGGTGCCCTTCCGGGATCGATCGCTCTCCCATTCCAGCGCGTCCGAGCCGCCCGCCGCCATGGCCAGTTCGTGGCGGCGCTTGTTCAGCTCCGAGCCGTAGTATTTCAGCATCGAGGCGATGGCCGGCGAGACCTGCCTGGCCTTCACCTGATCCCCGACCCGCTCCATCGACAGGCGGAAGGCGGCGACGTCGATCTCCAGCTCGGCGATCCTGGCGCGCAGCATGGGCTCGTCGAGGCGGCCGGTCTCGTCCAGCCCGAGCGAGTCCACCGCGACCTGCCCCATCGGCCGGCCCATGTCGCCCATGGCCCCGATCATGGTCCGCTCGTGCGCCAGCAGAGCCTTGGCCACGTCCCAGCCCCGGTTCAGCGTCCCGACCAGGTTCTCCTTCTCGACCCGCACGTCGTCGAAGAAGGTCTCGCAGAACGGGCTCTTGCCGCTGATCAGGGTGATCGGCCGCGTCGTCACGCCCGGCGTGGCCATGTCGAACAGGACGAACGAAATGCCCAGATGCTTGGGGGCGTCCGGGTCGGTGCGGACCAGGCAGAAGATCCAGTCGGCCTGGTCGGCGTAGGAGGTCCAGACCTTCTGGCCGTTGACGATCCAGTGGTCGCCCCGGTCCTCGGCCCGGGTCTGGAGGCCCGCCAGATCGGACCCCGCGCCGGGCTCGGAATAGCCCTGGCACCAGCGGATCTCGCCGCGCACGATCTCGGGCAGGAACCGCTTCTTCTGCTCTTCCGTGCCGAACTGAAGAAGCGCCGGGCCCAGCATCCAGATGCCGAAGCTGGACAGCGGCGACTGGGCGTCGATCCGGCGCATCTCGCTGCCCAGAACCTTGGCCTGTTCGCGGGTCAGGCCACCGCCGCCGTATTCGGTCGGCCACTCCGGCGCGGTCCAGCCGCGTTCGCCCATGACCTCCATCCAGCGTTTGTGGGCGGGCGTCTTGAAGGTGGCGTTGCGACCGCCCCAGACGCGGTCCTCGTCATTGTCCAGCGGCCCCCGGCACTCGGCCGGGCAGTTCGCCTCCAGCCAGGCGCGCGTCTCGGCGCGGAAGGTCTCCAGATCGGTCATGCGTGTTCCCCGCGTTTCCTCTGAGTTCATTCTAGCAGGTTCCCGTCCTGACGTAGGGTCAGGGAATGGCACCCACCAACTCCGTCATCCTCGGGCTTGACCCGAGGATCGGATTGTCCGCCCGCTCGTGCGATCGAACTCGCGCACAGTCCGCCCAGCGTCTGATCCTCGGGTCAAGCCCGAGGATGACGGCGAAAATGGACGCGTCACTTCGTCGGCAGGAAGGGCGAGAAGGTGATGACGGTGAAGGTGTCGCGGATGTGGGGTCGGGTCTGCACCGACTTGGTCACGAAGGTGCCGATATCCATCTCTTTCGGCAGCTGGAACTTGGCCAGCAGGTCGTACTGGCCCGAGGTCGAATAGACCTCCGAGACGTTCTCGACATTGTCGACCATGTCGGCGGCGACATCGTTGGCGTGGCCCAGCTCGCATTTGATGAAGACGAAGATGGCGGTCATCATGGCAGGGCTCCCGGCGGTTCGGCAGCCAAGGTATCGGATGCGCGCGTGAGCGATAAGCCCCTGTCGGACCAAGAGCTGGAGGTCCAGTACGACAACCGCGGGGCCGTGCCCGACCACCCCGCCCTGATGGCCGAGTGGAAACGCCAGGCCGAGGCCGCCCGCGCCGCCCATCCGCCGTCCCTGCTGCGCTATGGTCCAGGCGAGCGCGAGGTGATGGACCTGTTCGAGGCCGGGCCGGACGCGCCGGTCGCGGTCTTCCTCCATGGCGGCTACTGGCAGGCGCTGGACAAGGACTGGTTCAGCGGCATCGCCCCGGCTCTTCTGGCTCATGGCGTGTCCTTGGCCGTGCCGTCCTATGACCTGTGCCCCTCCGTGCCCCTGTCGCGGATCGTCATGCAGATGCGCGACGCGACCGACCTGATCCGGTCGCGCAAGGGGGCGCGACCGATGGTGTTCGGTCATTCGGCGGGCGGGCATCTGGCGGCCTGTTTGCTGAGCGAGGGGCGGGCGTCGGCGGCCGTCGCGATATCCGGCGTGTTCGACCTCAGGCCTCTGGTGCCGACTTCGATCAACCGGGCTCTGCGGCTGAACACTCCGACGGCGGCGGCCTTGTCGCCCATCCTGTGGCCGGCCCCCAACGGCGGCGCGCCCGGCGGCACGGTGCTGGAGTGCGTCGTGGGGGCCGACGAGACAGCCGAGTTCGTGCGACAGTCGCGCGACATGGCCGCCGCCTGGGCAGGGCGAGGTGCCGAAACGCGCTTTGAGGCCTTGGCGGGATTGAACCATTTCACGGTGCTGTCGCCCCTGACCGATGCCGACAGCGACCTGGTCAGACGCATCGTCGACCTGACAAAGGGCTGACGCCTCTCGCAATCGCGAAGAGCAAACGCCACTATAGGCTCCGGACGGATCGGAACGACGGGGCGAAGATGGCGGAACCGACGGGAATGGGGCTGGGTCACGCTGTCGCGCTGCTGGCCGCGGCGGTGGTCGCCGTGCCGTTGTTCAAGCGGTTCGGACTGGGGGCCGTCCTGGGTTATCTGGCGGCCGGCCTGATCATCGGCCCCTTTGGGGTCGGAATGATCCAGGACGCGGAGTCCATATTGCACGTCGCCGAACTGGGCGTCGTCATGTTCCTGTTCCTCATCGGGCTGGAGATGCGGCCCGCGCGTCTGTGGAGCCTGAGGAAGGACATCTTCGGCCTGGGCGCGCTTCAGGTCGCGGTCTGCGCCACCTTGCTGACCGCCGCCGTCGCCGCCTTCGGCCAGCCCTGGTATGTCGCCCTGATCATCGGCTCCGGCTTCGCCCTGTCGTCGACCGCCATTGTCATGCAGCTGCTGGAGGAGCGCAACGAGAACAACGAGTCGGACGGCCAGCGTGTCGTCTCGATCCTGTTGTTCGAGGACCTGGCCATCGTGCCCCTGCTCGCCGTGGTGGCGGTGCTGGCGGGTCTGTTCGGCACGACCATCGAGAACCCTCAGCCGATCTGGATGACCATCGGCTTCGCCGTGGCGGCGGTGGCCGCCGTCTATGTGATCGGGCGATGGGCGCTGAACCCGGCGTTCCGGCTGCTGGCGCGCTATGGCGGTCGCGAGGTGATGACGGCGGGCGCGCTGCTGGTCGTGCTGGGGGCGGCCTGGGCCATGGACCTGGGCGGTCTGTCGATGGCGATGGGCGCGTTCCTGGCGGGCGTGCTGCTGTCGGAATCGACCTTCCGTAACCAGCTGGAAGCGGACGTCGAGCCCTTCCGGGGCATCCTTCTGGGGCTGTTCTTCCTCAGCGTCGGAATGTCGCTGGACCTCGGCGTGGTCGCGGTCGACTGGCCGATCGTCCTGGCGGCGGTGGTCGCCTCCATGACAGCCAAGATGGCGGGGGTGTACGGCGTCGCCCGGATCATGAAGGCGCCCCACCACGAGGCGATCAAGCGCGCGGCCTTGATGGGAGAAGGCGGCGAATTCGCTTTCGTCCTGTACGCCGCCGCCCTGGCCGGGGGCCTGTTCGACCCGCGCACCGCCGCCATCGCCTCGGCCGTGGTCATCGTGTCTATGGCCCTGACGCCCGTCCGCATGTTGATCGTCGATCGGCTGAGGTCGCGCGAGACGGTCTCGCTGGATGGCGTCGAGCACGCGCGCGATCTGAAGGAGCGGGTCCTGATCATCGGCTTCGGCCGCTTCGCCCAGGTGGTGTCCCAGCCCCTGCTGGCGCGCGACGTGGACGTCTCGATCGTCGACATCGACGTCGACATGATCAAGGCGGCGGGCAATTTCGGCTTCAAGGTCTATTACGGCGACGGCCAGAGGCTGGACGTGCTGCGGGCCTCCGGGGCAGCCGAGGCGGAGACCATTCTGGTCTGTGTCGACAAGCCCGAGGCCGCGGACCGCATCGTTGAGATCGTCAAGGCCGAGTTCCCCCTGACCAAGCTGTTCGTGCGCGCCTACGACCGCGGTCACTCGATCAGGCTGATCGAGGCCGGCGTCGAGTATCACATCCGCGAGACGTTCGAATCCGCGCTGAAGTTCGGCGAGCACGTCCTGATCGACCTGGGGTTCCACGCCGCGGACGTCGCCGAAACGATCGAGGACGTGCGCCGCCGCGACGCCGAACGGCTGACGCTGCAGGTCACCGGTGGCCTGACCGCCGGACGCGGCCTGATGCGCGGCAATGCCGTGACGCCGACGCCGGAGCCTTACGTCAAGCCGCGTCGCGAGGGTCAGGCCTTGAACGAGGAGGCGGCCGAAGCGCTGGACGAGGAACCGGCCCGCGAAACGGTCTGAGGCATACCGGCAACACTCGGCCACCGACGCTCTCCGTTTCCGTCCGAACGCGGAACGCGGGTGCGGGGTTGGTCATTGTGGAGCCTCAGAGAGGTTCGTCATGTCCCCCAAGCCCCCCAGCAAACCCGACCTGCGTCTCGTCGCCGAGTCGGAGGTCTATGATCTGATGAAGCCACCGGCCACCACGGCCGAGCGGGTCAAACGCCTGCAGCAGGAGGCGCGGGCCCTGGCGCTGGAGGAGGTCGAAGGGCTGGAACGGCTGCTGGCCGAAGCCGCGGCCAAGGCGCGCGAGATCGCCGAGGGCGGCGACGCCTATCCGGTCGGCGCGCGCGAGATCGCCTCTCGCCTCGCCGAAGACCTGCCGATGAAGGCCGAGACCATCAAGGCGATCGTGTCTCGCTCGCACTGATTCGACGCATCCGGATTCCCCCGTTAACCGTATTATGCACGGGCCCGACGCTGGGAGTCGGGCGGGGAGGCAATCATGACAAACGCACAGTTGGCGGTCGTTCGTCCGACGTTTGAAACCGAGGAGACAGCGTCGTCTCACGGCGACCGGGTCCGCGCCCTGCAGGCCGAGACCCTGGCGGTGACCCATGACCACATCACGGCTCTGGCCGAGGCCATCGAGCGCATGACGGTGCTGGCCGACGAGATCGCCGTCGGCGGCGCGACCTATCCGCAATCGGTCAAGGACATCGCCCGCCGCCTGAGCCAGGAGGCGCCGGTCGCCAGTCGGACGCTACGCGCGACCCTCACGCGCTTTTGATCCGGTGACCGTCCCTTCCGAGCGCCGCCGGATGCGGTTGGCGAGCCGGAACAGCAGCACCGCCAGCACGATCATCAGGACCGGCACCAGGACGGGGGCCAGGAACGCCAGCACCACCATTAGGAAGCTGAGCAGGTCCTCGATCAGCGACAGGACTGGATTGCCGATGCCGCCCGTGGTCGCCGTGGACGTCAGCCGGGCTCCGCCCTGTGCCGCGTTGAAGGCCATGGCCGCCGGGGCCCCGACGATCACGCCCGCGATGGCCGCCGTGGTCGGGTCGACACCGGCGAAGACGCTGCCGGCCGCGACCGCCCCCGCCACCGGCCGGGTGAAGGCCCCCAATACGTTCAGGCCGTGATCGACCACGGGGATCTTGTCGCCGGTGAACTCCACCACCGCGGCGGTTCCCAGGGCGGCGATGGCGGGCCAGTCCGCCAGCCACGCCATCCGGTCGTTCAGTTCGATCCCGAACAGGCCGAAATGCGCCGCCAGCGACAGCATCAGCAGCGGCAGGAAGGTTCTCAGACCCGTCGCCGAGGCGAGGCCGAGCCCCAGCAGCGCGGGCAGAATCCAGGTCTGGAAAGGCTCTGCCGCGTCGGTCAGGCCGTTCAGCTCGATCGGTCCCATCTTGGTCTCCCCGGTGTCGTCCCTCGCATAATGCCCCGGAACCGCTCGCGGGTCCGCCGTCTTCTTCAGGGGCAGCCCCAAGGAGAGCCACCATGGACGACCGTTTCACCGCACGCGCCGAAGATATCGGCGACCAGGAGCGCGACATCCAGGCGGGCATAGATTCCAAGGCCGGTTCCGGCGGCGACGATGACGACACGGGCGCGGTCCAGGCCGGAGCCCGCCGTTACCCCGAGCCCCCCTTTCCAGAACAGCACCAGAGGAAGCCTGGCGACGAGGCCGCGCTGGATCCCGCGCCGATGTACGACGCACCGTTCTGGAAGGGCTCGGGCAAGCTGGAGGGGTTCGCCGCCATCGTCACCGGCGCGGACTCGGGCATCGGCCGGGGCGTCGCCGTGCTGTTCGCGCGCGAGGGCTGCGACGTCGCCATCTGCCATCTGGACGAGGACGCGGACGCCCAGGAGACGAAGCGCGCGGTCGAAGCCGAGGGTCGCCGCGCCATCGTGCTGAAGGGCGACGTCGCCGACCCCGCCTTCTCGGAAATGGCCGTGGCCGAGACGATCCAGGCGTTCGGCCGGCTGGACGTCGTCGTGCCCAACGCGGCCTTTCAGCAGCACGTCGAGGCGTTCGAGGATCTGACCTTCGAGCAGTTCGACCGGACGATGAAGACCAACCTCTATGGCTATTTCAACCTGGTGAAGGCGGCGGTGCCCCACCTGAAGTCCGGCGGGTCGATCGTGATGACCGGGTCGGTGACCGGCATCATGGGCAACGGGAACCTGCTGGACTACTCCCTCACCAAGGGGGGCATCCACGCCTTCGCCCGGTCGCTGGGCACCCATCTGGCGCCGCGCGGCATTCGTGTGAACGTCGTGGCGCCCGGGCCCGTCTGGACGCCGCTGAATCCGGCCGACCGACAGGCGGACAAGGTCGCCCGGTTCGGCGCGCAGACCGTGATGAAGCGCCCGGCCCAGCCGGAAGAGATCGCGCCCGCTTACGTCTTCCTGGCGTCGCCCCAGATGTCGAGCTTCATCACCGGCGAGGTCCTGCCCATCATCGGCGGCTATAACGGCGGTTAGAGAGGGGGCGGCTCGGCGAGAACGTCGGCCTGATCCGGGTGCCGTTTGAACCAGGCGACGGCGTATCCGCAGATCGGGATCAGTCGCGTGCCCTCGCGCCGGGCGTGGTCGGCCAAGCTCTGCATGAACTGCCCCGACGCCCCCGTGCCGCGCAGTTCCGGCTCGGCCTCGACGTGCAGGATGGCGCGCGCGGCGCCCCGCGTCGCGTAGTCGGCCCAGACGCAGCGCAGCGTGCCGTCAGCGTCGGCGAACCCCTGTTCGTAACGATGCCTGGCCGTGACGTCGCGAAAGTCGCTCATGCGGAATGTCCCTGGGTGTGAGCCCTCGACAACCCCGGGACCCTGCCGCCGTTCCGTATGGCGACGCGCGGTCGCAGCCGTCGGCGATCAGGCCGGGCGGTCCTGCAACAGATTGATGATCCCCAGCACGCTCTTCACCGTGAACCAGACGCTGAGCAGGAACCACAGCAGCCAGAACACGATGGCCAGCGGGATCAGGATAACCGTGACCGCACTGAGCGCGATCAGCACCCACAGGGCGATGGTCCACCAGAAGACCGACCAGAACAGCGCGATCTGGGCGTCCATGTGCTGGCGCGCGACGCCGGTGGCCGACCCCCGCGCGGCATAGGCGACGACGAGGCCGACCAGAACGAGCACATTGGCCGATGGGATCGACAGGACATACAGACCCCAGGCGATCAGGGCGGCGGGCTTGCCCTCGCTGTCGAGGCCGGACTGCAGGCGGGGCTGGGGCGTGTCGGTCATGGGTCGCTCCGGATCAGATCAGCCAGCCGCGCGGGTTGGGCATGGCGCGCCCGGCCTTCAGCTTCAGAACGCCCGCGGCCCCCCGAAGGATCAACCAGACCGCCAGGGCGAAAAGAACGAAGACGCCCAGTCCCACCACCACCAGAATGGCGCCGGCCAGGGCCACGACCCCTCCTGCCCAAAGTGTGCGTTGCTGGAACACGAAATGGCTGGCGGCGACGTCGCCGGTGGGGCCCGCTCGGCCGGTGACGGCCAGAAGAGCGATGACCGCCGAAACGCCCAGGGTCGGCACGGCGAACAGGATCAGGGCGTAGACGGAGTAGAGGCCGCTGGCGCCCTCGATCTCGGCGGGGGCGTCGCGTCGGGCTCCGGATCCGGCATAGGCGGCGGGCCGCGGCGTCTCGCGCGCCCAGGCGGGGGTCGGATCGACCGCGGGCTGCGCGGGGTGGGGCTCAGGAACTTCGGCGGAGACGGGTTCAGGCGTCGCGGCGCGTTCCGGCGTTTCGGGCTCAGGGGCCGGGAATAGCTCGGGTTCAGGCTCGGGTTCGGGCGGCGTCGGCAGGGCGGGAGGCGTCACCTCGCGCGGTCGACCGGCCAGGGACGCCGGCGAGGCGAAGCCCACGGCCTCGTCCATGTCGGGCTCTGGCTGCGCGGCGTCTGGCGCTTTCGGATCGCCGGGTTCGGCCATCGGGGCTCCTCTAAGGTCAGGGTGCGACAATGGCGGGCGGGCCGACGCGAGGCAAGCCGTGGCTTAGGGTGTCAGGTCGTTGATCGTCAGGTCGGGGCGGTCCATCCAGCCCCCCGCCATCCAGCCGCGCTCGGCCGCGCTGAGGGTCTCGCCCACCACGATGGTGTTGGTCGGCGTCTCTTCCAGCGCCAGTTCGATGCAGCGGTAGGCCGAATTTTCCGCCGTCAGGATCGCGTCGATCTTGCGCCGCAGGGCGATGGCGAAGGCCTCGGTCGTCGGGTCGCCGTCGAAGACCATGATCTGGTTCAGACGCTGCGGCTCGTGCGTGCGGAACCAGTCCAGCAGGGGGTCGGCCGCCCCGACCTGAAACGCATGATCGACCGCCCCGTCGATGAAGCCGTGCCAGCGCGTCTTCAGGCTCTCGAACGAGGCGACGTAGTTCGAGCCGCCGAAGTCCATCTGCGCGTCGGTGGCCAGGGTCACGGTCACGAACTCGTTGTGGCCGTGCGGCACGGCGCAGCGCGAACCCGCGTCCGCCAGCAGACGGTGGGCCATGGAAAATCGGCGGGTGAAACGGACCTGGGGCATGAGCGGGCGGTATTTCGGCCTTCGGACCCGGAATGGCAAGGTCAGTGAAAGTCGCGCGACCCGGGCAGGACCCGCACGTCGCGCGGATGGCGGCCCCTGGACGGTGCGTGGGCCGAGCCCGGCGCGGTCTGGGCCGACAGGTCGCCCAGCATCGGCGTCCAGTCGATCAGGTCCTCGACCACCAGATGGGTCACCCCTTCTTCGGACCGTTGCACGCGCCCGGTGGCCAGCACCATGCGCGCGCCCATGGCCACGGGACGCAGCCGCTCGAACACGTCGGGCCAGACCACCAGATTGGCGACCGCCGTCTCGTCCTCCAGCGTCAGGAACACCACCCCCTTGGCCGAGCCCGGACGTTGCCGCACCAGGACGACACCACCGATCGTCACGCGGCGATTGTCCCGGGCGACCTTGTAGGCCTCCGCCGTGATCGCCCCGGCCTTCGTCAGCCGCTCACGCAGATAGGCGACCGGGTGCCCTTTCAGCGACAGGCGGATGGACTGATAGTCGCCGACGACTTCTTCCGCCTCGGTCAGGCGGGGCAGGGCGGCGGGGGGCGATCCGTCTGCCTCGTCCAGCCCCATGGCCTCGAACAGGGGGGCGCTGGAGGCCAGGGGCGCGCCCTTGGCCGCCCACATCCCCTGGCGCCGCGACAGCTCCAGCGAGCCATAGGCGTCGGCCTCCGCCAGCCGATCCAGGGCTGCGGGCGGCAGGGCGGTGCGGCGGCGCAAATCCTCCAGATCGTGGAACGGGGCGGCCTCGCGTGCGACGACGATGGCCTGGGCCCAGACTTCGCGAAAGCCGTCGATGGCGCGCATCCCCAGCCGCAGGGCGTGTTGGGCCTCTCCCGGCCGGTGTTCCAGATGGGCGTCCCAGCCGCTGGCGTTGACGTCGGGATGGCGCACCTCGACGCCGTGCTCGCGCGCGTCGCGGACCAGCTGGGCCGGGGCGTAGAAGCCCATCGGCTGGCTGTTCAGCAGGGCGGCGGTGAACACGTCCGGATAAAAGCATTTCACCCAGGACGAGATGTAGACCAGGTGGGCGAAGGAGCAGGCGTGGCTCTCGGGAAAGCCGTATTCGCCGAACCCCTTGATCTGGGCGAAGCACCTCTGGGCGAACTCGGGATCATAGCCCCGGTCGATCATCCGGCCGACCATCATGGTCTCGTAGTGGCCGATGGTGCCCATGTGGCGGAAGGTGGCCATGGCGCGGCGCAGGCCGTTGGCCTCGTTGCCGGTGAACTTCGCCGCGTCCATGGCGATGCGCATGGCCTGTTCCTGAAACAGGGGCACGCCCAGGGTCTTGTGCAGAATCAGCCGCAGCTCGTCGGGGCTGCCGTGCTCGGCCGCCGGATGCGGATAGTCGATGTCGAAGGGGAGCCCGGCGGCTTCCGCCGCCCTGCGCTCGGCCCGGCGCTTCAGATAGGGATGGACCATGTCGCCCTGGATCGGACCGGGCCGCACGATCGCCACCTGGACCACCAGGTCGTAGAACACGCGGGGCCTCAGGCGCGGTAGCATCGCCATCTGGGCCCGGCTCTCGACCTGGAAGACGCCCAGCGAGTCGCCCTGGCACAGCATGTCGTAGACGGCGGGCACCTCGCGCGGGACCGTGGCCAGGGTCAGGGCCCGGCCATAGTCGGCCGCGATCATGCGAAACGCCCGCTTCAGCGCCGTCAGCATGCCCAGCGCCAGCACATCGACCTTCATCAGCTTCAGATGGTCGATGTCGTCCTTGTCCCATTCGATGAAGGTCCGGTCCGCCATGGCCGCGTTGCCGATGGGCACGATCTCGCAGAGCGGCTCCTGGCTCAGGACGAAGCCGCCGACGTGCTGGGACAGGTGGCGGGGGAACTGGATCAGCTCGGCGGTCAGATCCAGCGCCAGCTTCATGCGTGGGTCGTCGCGGCGGACGCCCGCCCGGTCGACGTGTTCGTCCTTCACCTCGGCCCCGTAGGAGCCCCAGACGGTGTCGGCCAGACGGGCGGTCACGTCCTCGGTCAGGCCCAGGGCCTTGCCCACGTCGCGGATGGCCGAGCGTGGCCGATAGTGGATGATGGTGGCGACGATGCCGGCCCGGTCGCGGCCATAGCGGCGATAGACGTACTGCATCACCTCCTCGCGCCGCTCGTGCTCGAAATCGACGTCGATGTCGGGCGGCTCGGAGCGTTCGGACGAGATGAACCGCTCGATCAGCATGTCCTGAGAGGTCGGGTCGACGTTGGTGACGCCGAGGCAGAAGCAGATGACCGAGTTCGCCGCCGAGCCCCGGCCCTGACACAGGATGTCGCGATCGGGATGCCGCGCCCAGGCGACGATGTCGTTCACGGTCAGGAAATAGGGGGCATAGTTCAGCTCCCGCACCAGCCTCAGTTCCTTGACGATGGTCCGGCGCACCTTGGTCGACACGCCGTCGGGAAAGGCCCGCCGCGCGCCCTGAAAGGTCAGGCGGATCAGCCACCGCTGAGGCGACCAGCCGGCGGGCACGGGTTCGTCCGGGTACTGATAACTGAGCTCGCGCAGGGAGAAGGTGCAGGCGCGCGCCACCTCCATGGTCCGCTCCAGCGCCGCCTCGTGGCCCCGGAACAGGCGCGCCATCTGCCTGGGCGGTTTCAGATGGCGTTCGGCATTGGCCTGGAGCCGCAGGGCGGCCGCGTCGATGGTGGTCTTCTCGCGGATGCAGGTCAGGACGTCCTGCAGCATGCGCCGCTCGGGGTGGTGATACAGGACGGCGTTGGTCGCGATCAGGGGCGCGCCCGTCCGCTCGGCCAGGGCCGCCAGCCGGTTCAGCCGCGCCCGGTCGCCCCCGCGCCACAGGGGCTGGGCGGCCAGATACAGGGTGTCGGGCCAGGCGGTGCGCCAGGCCCGCAGCCGGGCCTCGAAGGCGGCGTCGGGCGTCTCGGGCGCGACGGCGAGGGCGATCATGCCCTGTCCAAATGATGCCGCCTGATCGAAGGTCAGCCGCGTCTCACCCTTGGTGATGCGGTCTTCCGCGTCCGGGGGCGAGGTTGCCGTCTCCTCCCCGTCGCCCGCTCGGGCGATGGGGAGGTGGCAGTTCGCCCCTTGGCGAACTGACGGAGGGGGCGACTCCGTCGGTGGGACAAGGGCTGCATCTCGCTCGCGGCGATAGACCCCCAGGTCCACCACCGCCTCGGCCCCCTCGTCACGGCGCGAAGGCGCGCCGCGCCACTCCCCCATCGCCGGAGCCGACGGGGGAGAGACCTCGATCTCGCTCTTGCCGATCGTCAACAGTCTGCACAGACGACCATAGGCGGCGCGGTCCCTGGGAAAGACGATCAGCTCGGTCCCGTCCAGAAACCCCAGCCGCGCCCCGACCACCAATCGCACGTCGTGATCCTCGGCCCCGATCAGGGCGCGGACCATGCCGGCCAGGGTGTTGCGATCCGCCACCCCCACCGCCGCCAGACCCAGGGCGCGCGCCTGCATCATCAGCTCGCCGGGATGCGACGCCCCCTCCAGGAAGCTGAAGTTGCTCATGGCGCCGAGCTCGGCGTACTCGCCGGACCAGTCCGTCACGGGAACATCCCGTGCATCCACCAGGACGGCGCGCGCTCGTCCGGGGCACCGGTGTATTCCGGGCCGTACAGCCCTTCGCGGAACAGCCAGTAGCGCAGGCCCTGGTCGTCCTCGATCCGGTAATAGTCGCGCGTGCGCGCCGCGCGGCCGCCGGCGGGTCGCCACCATTCCGGCGACAGGCGCTCGGGCCCGTCGGCGCGCGAGACGCGGCGGGTCACGCGCCGCCAGGTGAAGCGGGCGGGCGCGCCGTCGGGCAGTTCGGCGATGGCCTCCACCGGCTCGGGCGGATCCAGCAGCATCAGGGGGCGGGCGCGACCGTGGTCGAGGGGGCCTTCGGGCGGGGGCGGGGCCTTGGCCAGCGCCGGTCGCCAGCGTTCGGCGCGCTCGGGCAGCCACGACCCGGCGGGCGAGGCGACGCGCACGGCGTCCTCGCCCAACCGCGCCGACAGACGGTCGATCAGGGCCGCCAGACCTTCGGCCTGAAGGGCGGCGGCCTCCTGTCCCATCTCGACCTGATGCGCGCTCAGGGGCTCGGCGACCTCGGCCGACAGCATCAGGGCGTCGATGCCGAAGCCGGGGTCGATGCGGTCGATGCCGGTCTCGCGAAACAGCCTCATCCAGACGGAAGACTCCCGGGAGGCGCGCCCCATGCGGACCGATACCTCGCCCGCGCGGCCATCCACGCGAAAGGCGGTCAGGGTCAGGATCCGCGCGCCCTGGCCGTCCCGCTCCAGCGACCGCGACAGGGCCTCGGCGAGACCGGGCAGCCGCGCCTCGATCCCGGCGGTGTCGGTCAGGGGCTCGGCATAGGCCTCCCAGCCGCGATATTTCGCCGGGGCGCGCACGGGGATCAGGGCCTCGGCCGTCAGACCCAGGGCCTGATCGAGCCGCCGGACCAGACCGGCTCCGTCGGCGTCGCGGAAGCGGCGGGCCAGCCCGGCGCGCGGCATGGGATAGAGGTCGCCGATGGTCTTGAGCCCGAACCGCCGCGCCTGACGCAGGGTCGCCGCGTCGATTCGCAGGGCCTCGACGGCTAAGGGGGCCAGCAGGGCGCGGACGTCCTCGCCCGCGATCCGTCCGGTGGTGCCCCAGCGCGCCAGGGCCCAGGCCGCGCCGGGCGTGGGCGCGATGGCGGCGCGCGCGCGGGCCCCGGCACCCGCCAGCCGCCGCTCGATCTGGGCGATCAGGGCCGCCTCGCCGCCGAACAGATGGGCCGCGCCCGTGACGTCGAGGAACAGCCCCTCCAGCCCGCCCCCGGATGGATCGAGGCTGACCGAGGGCGACCACCGCTCGGCCCAGACGGCCAGCGCCTCCAGCGCCCTGGCATCGGCTTCCGGATCGGCGGGGCGGCAATCAAGATTCGGGATCATGGCGAGCGCATCGGCCTGGGTCTGGCCCCGCGACAGGCCCAGCCCCCGGGCGGCCGGGTTCAGGGCGTGGAGGATCGCCCCTCGCGCTGTCTTCAGGATCAAGGCGACAGGTTTCTCTTCCTCTCGCTCATCCCCGCGAAAGCGGGGACCCAGTGCTTTGGGCGATCGGTCTTTCGAGTTTGATGCTTCGCCAATCCCAGCCACCCTGTCCCCGCGAAAGGACTGGGTCTCCGCTTTCGCGGGGATGAGCGGAGACTTTTTTTCAGGCTGCGTGTGACCGGCCGACCGGGCCATGACCGTGACCGGCCAGTCGATCAGCCAGACGGAGACGATGCGTCTCATCGTCCACCTCCAGCATCCAGAGGCCGGGCCGCTCGCCCCGGCTGCGGGTCAGTTCGGCGCTCAGGCGCAGGGGTCCCGGCGCGCGGACATCGTCGGCGTCGCCTTCGCTGGCCACCGAGGCGACGCGCCAGCGCCGCCGCGCCGCCGACAGGTCGCCCGTCCGGGTGCGCAACAGGACCCCCGCCGACCCGCCGTCGCGCGCGGCGAACTCCAGCCGCCGCGTCTGTGTCAGGTCCGCCCCGTCCACCGCCCCCAGCACCAGGGCCAGTCCCCCCGATCGCAGCGCCTGTTCCATGGCCCACAGGGCCTCGGCCTGGGTGCGGCCGATCATCAGGATGAGGTCGCGTCCACCGCACAGACTTCGCCGGCCCGGGCCATAGGGACGGCCGTGCTCCTTGAGCCAGGCCCGCGTCACGGCCAGTCCGACGCCTCGCCGATCCTCCTGGCGCGCGCGGGCCAGGGCGAAGGCCAGGGTGGTGGCCATGTCGCGCGGACCCGCCACGCACGTCTCTTCCAGCCCCGTCGACAGGTCGGTCAAGGGCGGCGGAACGGGGGATGACAGGGGCTCAATGGACGGGGTCATGGCGATCGGAAAGCTGGATGTTCATTATTTGTTCCAGCTTCAACCAGAGTCAAACGCGAATCGTCACGCTTGCTGAATCCCCACCGTCATTCTCGGACTTGATACGAGGATCGGACTGTCCGCGACCTGGAAACAGGAATGACGCTGGATCCTGCCACGCATCTCCGCATGAGCCGTCCTGCATCCGATCCTCGGATCAAGTCCGAGGATGACGGGCCGGGTTTTCCTAGGCCGCCTGGGCCTGCTGCATTTCGGCCGGACGCCGCACGGGAATGTCGAAGCTGACCGTCGTGCCCGCGCCCGGCTCGCTTTCCAGCAGCATCTGTCCACCATGCAATTCGATCAGCGACTTGGTCAGGGCCAGGCCCAGTCCCGTGCCCTGGGTCGTCTTGGAATGCTGGCCCTCGACCTGTTCGAACGGCTGGGCCAGGCGGCTCAGGTCGTCGGCCGCGATGCCGATGCCGGTGTCGGACACCGCGATCCGCACCCGATCGAACTCCACCGCCTTGACCGAGACGGTGATGGAGCCGCCCTCGGGCGTGAACTTCACGGCGTTGGAGATCAGGTTCAGCATCACCTGTTTCAGCCCGCGATAGTCGGCCTCGACCTCAGGAAGGTCGGCGGTCTCCAGCGTCAGCGACAGACCCGAATCCTGCGCCTTTCCACGCATCAGACGGATGGCGTCCTCGCACACTTCGGTCAGATCGACCGGTTCATAGTGCAGGGTCATCTTGCCGGCCTCGATCTTGGCCATGTCGAGGATGTCGTTGATCAGGCTGAGCAGGTGCTGTCCCGACTTCAGGATGTCGCCCGCATAGCCCTTGTAGCGGGCGTCGCCGAGCGGCCCGAACATCTCGCCGGCCATGATCTCGGAGAAGCCGTTGATGGCGTTCAGCGGCGTGCGCAGTTCGTGGGACATATTGGCCAGGAACTCGGACTTGGCCTGGTTGGCGGCCTCGGCCCGCGTCATGGCGATTTCGTATTTGCGGGCCAGCAGGCTGAGCTTTTCCTGGCTGGTCTCCAGCTGGTCCACGGTGGCGCGCAGCGAGTTCGCCGCCTTCTGGCGTTCCAGCTCCTGACGGCGGATGGCGGTGACGTCGGCGGCCGTCACGACCGTCCCGCCGTCGCCGGTGAACCGTTCGCTGAGTTGCAGCACCCGGCCGTCGTGCAGTTCGACCTCGCGCGCGCCGGCCCGACCCTCGGCGGACGGCCGGTCCGCCTTGATCGCCAGCGCGGCGATGCGGTTCAGTTCGTCCTTGGCGGCCCCCTTCTTCAGGGCGTCATCGGTGAAGCCGAAGGCGTCCTTGAACCCCGCATTGGACAGGATCAGCCGGCCGTTGCGGTCGAACAGGGCGAAGGCGTCGGTGACGCTCTCGATGCCATCGCGCAGCCGGTTCTCGGCGGACTGGGCCTGGGCCTTGGCGCGACGGGCCTCGGTGATGTCCAGCGCGACCCCCATGATCATGGAAAAGCCGTTCTCCCCGCGCCGGCCCCGGGCCTGCCCCCGCGCGTCGATCCAGCGCGCGCCGCCCTCCACCGCAACGGGAAAGGTCACCTCGAACGCGCCAAACGTCGCGGCCTGCAGCAGGGCATGCTGCACCAGGTCGCGATAGCGGGGGTGGATACGCTCCATCACCGTCTCGCTGGAGACCGTGCCGCCTTCGGTCAGGCCCAGCAGTTCAGCCATGTAATCGGACACGATGACCTCCTCGGCCTCGGTGTCCCACTCCCAAACGCCACAACGCGCGGCCTCGACGGCGACGCGGAAGCGGTGCTCGGTCTCGGCCCAGGCCTTGGTGGCGCGATGTTGTCGCCACCGCTGCATCAGGGCCAGGCCCAGGACCAGCAATCCCAGGCCCAGGGGCGCGACCAGGATCCACAGGTCGCTGATGACCGCCGCCGCTCCGGCGCTCTGGGGTCGCCAGGCCACGGCCTGGAGCCCCGTGGTGCCGACGGGCGCGGCCATGGCTTCCAGGGCCCGCTCGCTGGATAGTTCGACCTCGAGCGGTTTTCCCGCCTCGACCAGGGTCGACAGATCGATGCCCAGCCGGTCCTTGAGGTCCCGTTCGCCGTCGGCCGCCAGAACGCCATGGGCGGGCGACACGATCAGCAATCGACCCCGCGCCTCGACCGGGGTGGGCGTGCGCGCGACGACCTGGCCCGCGCCCGTTTCGACACGGGTGATGACGGCCGATCGGTCCGCCGAAGGGAGCGGGCCCGTCAGGTCGGGTGCGGTCATCGTCGCGAAGTCGTCCGGCGCGCCGCCCTGGACCGCGACGGCGGCGCCGGCGGCGTCCAGGACGGCGAAACCGCTGGCGGGGGCCAGACGCCGGGCGACCTCCACGGCGTCCAGCGGGCGGTCCGGACGGGCGTTCAGCGCCTGGGCAGCGGCGTCGAGCGACAGACGGGCCGTGGCCAGGTCAGCCTCCATTCGCGCCGCGCCCAGTTCAGCTTCGCGCGAAAGGGCCTGTTCGCGCAGCACCGCCGCTTCTCGCGCGGGCCGGGTGCTTTCGCGGGCGAACAGGACGACATAGAGGGCGAGGCCGAGGGTCAGCGCCAGCACGGTGATCCGGGCCCAGGACGGCAGGGCCGGAGCGGTGTCCGCGGCCCTTCGGCCCGGATGCTGGATGCGGCGCTCGCTGCCCCGCAAGGCGCTCTCCCGGACTGTTCGCGGCGTCGCGACCCGGCAGACCGGAGCGTACGCTGAGCGATTCGACGACGCCCCGGAATCTAGGCTGCGTCGCGGAATCCTGTCGAGACTTGGTTAACGAAACCTGTTCAAGGGCTCAGGCGGCGACGCGAGCGGTTGATGGGGCTGTCGACGCCGGAGCCGTGGGAGACTGGACCTCGCCTGGGGGTGTCAGCGTCTGGGTCACGGTCTTGAGGACGTCGCGGGCCTCGCGTGCCAGGGCCAGGGTCTCCGGCGGGGCGTCCTCAGGGCATTCAAAGACCGTGTCGACCAGCCGCTGGGCCAGGGCCATCAACCTGGGCGCGGCGACCAGAAGCCGGGCCTGGAACTCGATCCGCTGGGGGTCGCGGTCGTACTCGGCGCCGGGCACGCGCCAGCCACCCCAGTCCGCCTGATCGGTGACGACCACCGGATAGGTGCCGGGATAGGGGTGGTGCGGCGTATCCTCGGCGGACTGCCACTTGTTGCGGGCCCGCAACAGCCGCCAGCCGCCCAGATCCGCGCCGGCCTCGTCCTCCGCCGGCAGCATGAGTTCGGAGCTCTGGAACTCGCGTCCCAGGCCGACGTCATAGGTCACGCGCACCGGCTCGTCGAAGCCCTTGGCCCAGACCGGCTGGACCTTTTCGACATGGGCCCAGGCGCCGACGCACTCGACCCAGACCTTCTGGCCCTTCTGGAATTGCGCGCGCGCCATCGAGACCCTCGTGATTGGACCCCCCATCCTTGCGGTCGGCGCGTTGACACCGGGTTCGCGGACAGGGTGAAGACGGATTAACCATCTGCTCACGCGTTCAGCGTGTCGTCGCGCGGTCGCGAAGCCTGGCCGTTCATCTCGCTGAACGCCGGACAACGGCGGCCTCAGAGGCCTGTCAGCTTCACCGTGTTCTTCTTCGGTCGTCGGCCCTATCCCCGGGCTCTCTGAAGGAAGAAGACAATGACGACCGCCCTGACGAAGAAAGCGCTGCTTTCGCTTCTGGCGGCGTCGGCGGTCGCGATCGCGACCCCGACGCTGGCCCAGTCCTATGGTGGCCACGGCGGAGGCTACAATGGTGGCCATCGCGGCGGCTACAACGGTGGCTGGAACGGCGGTGGCCATGGCCGCGGCCTGAACGCTGAGCAGGCCCAACTGGCCCAGCGCATCGACCGCGCCGCCTGGCGCGGCACGATCAGCCGCCGCGAGGCCCGCGACCTGCGCTATCAGCTGGATCAATACGAGCGGCTGGAGTGGCGCTATCGCCGCGACGGCCTGAGCCGCTGGGAGCGCAACGACCTGGCCCACCGTCTGGACCGCATCCGCCGGGACCTCCGCGAGGATCGCCGCGACGGTGGCCGCCGCGACCGCTGGTAGGGCCGAAGTCTGAACGACGAGAGGGCCGCCATCCGCGAGGGTGGCGGCCCTTTCTCTTTCCCTCTCCCAGAGGGAGAGGGTTTGAGGTTCGGAGAGCGCAGCGATCCGCAAACCGAAAGGGTGAGGAGTTTCCCTCTTGCCGGTTGGCACCGTAACCCCTCACCCTTCACCCTTTCACGCAAGTCCGATCGCCCTGCCGGGCTCTCGGGCGCTCAAGCCCTCTCCCCCTGGGAGAGGGAGCCGCGAACGAGACCGCCCCATGACCGCCGCCCGAGACGCCCGTGCCATCCTCGCCCGCCTTGGCGTGCCGGACCATGCCTTCGCCGAGGACGGCCTGCCGACCCGCTCGCCCATCGACGGCTCTGCGGGATCGAGCGTCCGCACGGCCAGCCCGGATGACATCGACCACGCGATCTCCGCCGCCACGATCGCCTTCGAGGCCTGGCGGCGCGTGCCCGCCCCACGACGCGGCGAGCTGGTCCGGCTGCTGGGCGAGGAGCTGCGCGCGGCGAAGACGGACCTCGCCGCCCTCGTCACGCTCGAGGCCGGCAAGATCGCCTCCGAGGGCCTGGGCGAGGTTCAGGAGATGATCGACATCTGCGACTTCGCCGTCGGACTGTCGCGCCAGCTCTATGGCCTGACCCTGCCGTCGGAACGCCCCGGCCATCACATGCGCGAGACCTGGCAGCCGCTGGGGCCGGTCGCCGTGATCTCGGCCTTCAACTTCCCCATCGCCGTCTGGGCCTGGAACGCGGCGCTGGCGCTGGTCTGCGGCGATCCGGTGATCTGGAAACCGTCCGAGAAGACGCCGCTGACGGCGCTGGCCACCCATACGATCGCCCGCCGCGCCCTCGCCCGCTTCGGCGACGCGCCCGAGGGTCTGCTGCAGGTCCTGATCGGTGGGCGTGACGTCGGCGAGGCCCTGGCCGCCGATCCGCGCGTGCCCCTGGTCTCCGCCACCGGCTCGACCCGCATGGGCCGGGCGGTGGCCCAGAGCGTAGCCGCGCGGCTCGGCCGGTCGCTGCTCGAGCTCGGCGGCAACAACGCCATGATCGTCACGCCCTCGGCCGACATCGACATGGCCGTGCGGGCCATCGCCTTTTCGGCCGTCGGCACCTGCGGGCAGCGTTGCACGACATTGCGCCGTCTGCTGGTCCATGAAGACGTCGCCGAGGCCCTGATCGCCCGGCTCGCCAAGGCCTACGCCACCCTGCCCATCGGCGATCCGCGCGAAGACGGCGTTCTGGTCGGCCCGCTGATCGACGACGAGGCCGCCGACGCCTGCGCCCGGTCGCTCGCCCAGGCGGTGGAGGAGGGCGGCACGGTCGTCTCCGGCGGAGGGCGGCTCGGAGATACCGGAACCTATGTCCACCCCGCCATCGTCCGCATGCCGGCCCAGACCCCGGTGGTCCTGCACGAGACCTTCGCGCCCATTCTCTACGTTCTGACCTGGAAGGACTTCGACGAGGCGGTCGCCTTGCAGAACGCCGTACCCCAGGGCCTTTCCAGCTGCGTCTTCACCGACAGCGTGCGCGAGGCCGAGGCCTTCCTGTCGGCCTGGGGCTCGGACTGCGGCATCGCCAACGTCAACATCGGCCCGTCCGGGGCCGAGATCGGCGGGGCCTTCGGTGGCGAGAAGGACACCGGCGGCGGCCGCGAGTCGGGCTCCGACGCCTGGAAATCCTATATGCGCCGCCAGACCCAGACGGTGAATTTCTCCTCCAGCCTGCCGCTGGCGCAGGGCGTGCGGTTCGAGGTTTAGAGTTCTCCGCTCATCCCCGCGAGAACGGGGACCCAGTGCTTTGGGTGCGCGGATGGGTCTCTGAAGGGCGCGCTGGCGATCCCGGGCGTCTTGCCTCACTTAAGGTCTGGGTCCCCGCTTTCGCGGGGATGAGCGGAAGAAATGCGTCATTGATGAACCGCCGAGATCTCCTGACCCGCGCCGCCCTGCTCGCCGGCGGCCTCGGCGGGGCCTGGTGGCTGAGGGACAATGTCCTGTGGCGCGATCCGGGCGTGGTCTTCCCCGCCGACGGCTCCAGCGGCTGGCTGCCCTATGACGAGCCGCGCGCCTCCGTGCCGACCGTGCTGGTCACCGTGGCGGGCCAGACCATCCGCGCCCTGGTGGACTCCGGGGCGCAGTATTCCGTCATCGACCGGGGCCTGTTCGACCTGCTGGGCCTGACCCGTGCGTTCGACCTGCCGCTGATCGCCTATGGGGTGGGCGGCGGGGCCCAGATGGGGCGCGGCACGACCCTGGATCTGACCGTCGGGGCGATGCGGGTCGAGAAGCTGCGGGCGGCGATCTTGTCGCTGGGGCCGCTGGCGATGCGCGACGGCCTGTCCGCGCCCCTGATTCTGGGCCAGGACCTGCTGGGCGAGACGGTGCTGGAGCTTGACACGGTGGAGCATCGCCTCCGGTTCCTGCGTGCGGCCGATCACACGACGCCCTCGGACGTCTCGCCGATCCCGGTCGGACGCAAGGGCAGCGCCCTGTCCACCCAGGTCACTGTCGAGGGGGCGACGATCGAGGCGGTGGTCGACACGGGCGCGTCGGCCCTTCTGGCGCTCGGCCGGGACGCGGCGGTGGGGGCGGGCCTGCTGGACGGAAGACCGACCCGGCGCACCTCCAGCATCGTCCTGGGTGGCGCGATCGCGGCGGAGGTCGTCCTGGCCCGGACGATCACCGTCGGCGACCGGCTGTATCGCGAGGCCGAGGTGCCGATATACGCCGATGTCTCGTTGCCGGGCTTCCCAAGCGCGCTGCTGGGCATGGAAGCGTTCGAGGGGCGCACCCTGCTGATGGACCTGGGACGAGGGCGGCTGCACATCTCGGACGGAACG
>NZ_JBEGDD010000019.1:0-38017 GCF_040195595.1 Brevundimonas aurifodinae | reverse complement strand
ACGCCGCCATCCGCCACTCGGTCTCGCCACCGGCGCGCGCCTCGTCCCACAGGGCGTCCTCGTCGGAGTAGCGGGCCGACGCGCGGGCATCGATCACGTCGATCACCTGTTCTTCCAGCCGGTCCCAGATCACCGCCAGGTCGCCGCAGCCGTCGGCCTCGCACGGCACGATCAGATAGCGGTTGGCGGCCACGGCGGCGGCGGGGCTGAAGGCGGGGCCGTTGGTCAGGGTGGGGCGGGCGAACATGCGGGCCATGAGGTCTGTCTCCGGGTTCGGCGTCGTGCCGTTGAGAAGATTGTCACACCGTGATACGTCAAAATCGGACGTATCGCGTTCCGCCTGCGTTCTTTTTCTGCGAGGCCCCTCTATGCGCCACGACAAGGCGTTCCAGCTGATCGAACTGGCGCGGCGCATGGCGGCTTCGGCCGAGGGTCTGACGCTGGACGACATGGCGCGCGAAATGCAGGTCGCCCGCCGCACGGCCGAGCGGATGCGCGACGCGGTCCTGTCCCTGTTCCCGACGGCTGAGGAGGTGTTCGACCCGCCCCACAAACGCTGGCGCATCCGCAGCGGACTGTCGGCCTTCGAACAGGCCCCGACCGCCACCGAGATGCTGGAACTGGCCAAGGCGTCCCAGGCCCTGCGCGCCTCCGGCGAACCGGCCCGCGCCGCCGCCCTCGACAGTCTGGAGCGCAAGCTGAAATCGGCCATGCGTTCGACCGCGCTCAACCGCATGGCCCCGGACCTCGAAGCTCTGGTTCGCGCCGAGACCATCGCCGTTCAGGCCGGGCCCCGCCCGACCGCCGATGAAGCCATGCTGACGGCCATTCGCGCCGCCGTCCTGGCTCAGGCTCCCCTGGGCTTCACCTACAGCCGCCCGAACGCCGAGCCGCGCCGCCGCGTCGTCGCACCCTGCGGCCTGATGTTCGGCCGCGCCAACTATCTGGTCGCCGCCGATCGCGAGACCGGCCGCGTCCAGACCTTCCGCCTCGATCGCATGAGCGCCGTGGAGCGCCAGGACGGCTTCGCCCCCCCGCCCGAGGATTTCGACCTCGCCGCCTTCGCCGGCCAGTCCTTCGGCATCTATCAGGACCAGGTCGAGGACGTGGTGCTGCGCGTCGCGCCGGGCGAAAAGGCCGCCGAGGCCCGCGGCTGGCGCTGGCATCCGACGCAGAGCCTGGAGGATCAGCCCGACGGCTCGGTCCTCGTCCGCTTCCGCGCGTCGGGCATGCGCGAACTGGCCTGGCACCTGTTCACCTGGGGCGACCAGATCACCATCCTCGCGCCCGACCGGCTGAAGACGGTGATGGCCGAGGAGATCGCGGCGGCGAACCGGGCGCTGGGGACCGCATGAGCAATCCTTAAGGTGACGCCTGGCCGATCGCGCCCTATCCGGCCGTCAGAACACGGAGGGGACGATGAAGGCGATCCTGACGGCGGTGGCGATCCTCGCCCTGACGGCGACTGGCGGCGCGGCGGCGACGCAAGAAGAGCCGGTCCGCGCGGCGGTCACCCGCGCCGGCGACGCCTGGGGCCTCGACTACGTCCTGAACCAGGACGCCCCGGTCTGGGTCTTCCAGCGGTCGGCTTTGCAGGTGCGGCCGGGTCCCCGCCGGCCCTGGCGGCTGGATCAGTGGCGGGTCGAGACGCCCGGCGTCGCGTTGGAACGGCACGGTGCCCACGACGTGCTGCGCTCGGTGACCGGCGGGCCCGTCCCCCGCCGCGTCCGCCTGTCGATGCGGCCCCGCGCCGCCGAGCTTGAGGCCGAATACGCCACCCTGACCTTCTCCGACGGGGCGGTGGCCCTGCCCAGCGGCCAGTTCGACCTGTTCCCCCTGTCGTCGGTCGAGGCCGCCGGCGCTCTGCCCTCGGACCTGAACGGCGTGACCCACGGCGGCGGCCCGGCCGAGATCACCTGGCGCGACGCCCGTGGCCCGATCCTGTTCCGGGGCGAACGCCACGACGCCGTCACCGAGACGAACGCCGAGACCTACGTCCTGTTCGGCGACGCCGCCGTGGTCGAGGGCGAGGCCATGACCACGGTCATGGACCCCGCTCTGCCCGCGTGGATCCCTGCCGCCCTGGGCGAGTTCGCGCCCCGCGTGGCCGCTTTCTATGCCGACCGCCTCGGCCCGGGTCAGACCGATCATCCGACCGTCATGGTCAGCTGGACCGGCCCGACGCCGAACGTCTATTCCATGGGCGGCAGCGTCATGCCCGGCCTGATCGTGATGAGCTTCGAGGGCACGGGCGTCGTGGAGCCCAGCGCCGATCTGACCCGGATGGCGCGCTGGTTCATCGGCCACGAGAGCGCGCATTTCTGGCTGGGCCAGACGGTCCGCTACCAGGCCGCGCGGGACGCCTGGATCATGGAAGGCGGCGCGGACCTGATGGCCGTCCGCGCGATCCAGGCGCTGGAGCCCGCCTATGACGCCCGCGCCGAGCTGCAGACGTCGGTCGACGACTGCGTGGCCCTGGCCGCCAACGGCCCGGTCGCGACGGCCGCCGATCGGGGCGAGCACCGGGCGAACTACGCCTGCGGCGCGGTGTGGGGCCTGGTCGCCGAGGGGGCGATGCGGGCGCGCGGCGGGGACTGGTTCGATTTCGTCCGGGGCCTGCTCGACGCCAACCGCGCCGACGGCGTCCTGACCCGCGACGAGTGGCTGGCCGCCCTGACCGAGGCCTCCGGCGACCCGTCGCTGGGCGAGGGCATCGCGCGCATGCTGGACCAGACCCCCGATCCCGCCGCCGAGATCGCCCGCCTGTTCGATCGCGCCGGCGTGGCCTATCGGCGGGAGGACGGTCGGGTCGTCCTGGCATGACCTACGTCCGATTCTGACGCACCGCCCTGTCATGATCGCCCTCATGACCGACACAGCCCCCACCGACGACCTCTGGACCCTGGCGCGCGAGGCCTATCTGTCCGGCGCGACCGCCAGCCTCGTTTGCCGCCAGTTCGATCTTGCCCCCTCCACCTTCTGGCGCCGCGCGGCAGCGGAAGGCTGGCTTCGGCGCGACGCGCCCGCTCCGGCACCCGAGGCGTTCGATCCGGACGCCCCCGTGGAGACCGCCGCCGCCAGCCGCGACACCGCCTGGCGGCGGTTCGGGCGCGCGATGGCCCAGGGTCGCGTGGCCGAGGCTGAACGCTGGCTGCGGCTGCACGAGACCCTGACGGAACTTGCCCGGCGTGAGGCTGCGGCCGCCCGCGCCGCCGCCGATCCGATCACCCAGGCCATGCGCCGTCGCCTTGATGACCTGACCCAGGACTCCTACGGCCACCTCGTCGATGGCGACGCCGCGTGAGAGAAGTGAGAGTCACTCCCGCGCCCCCGACCGACTCTCACTCCGGCCATGACATCACGCCTCGCCGAACGGATAGGGGCTGACCGATTTGGACCAGTCGTCGACCTTCAGCGGCCGGTCCACGGGCGGGGCCGCGCGCTGGGCGCACGGGTGGCGATGGCACAGGCGACACGCCGGGCCGATGGGCGTGACCTCGGGCGCCGCCAGATCCAGCCCCCGCGCATAGGCCAGCCGCCTGGCCTCCTTCAGCTCGCAGCCCAGGCCGATGGCCAGGTCATAGCGTTCGCCCTGACCGCCCTGCGCCTGCAACGCGCCCTGACGGTCCACGGTGCGCGCCAGGGTGAACCAGCGGGTCCCGTCCGGCGTCTCGATGATCTGGGTCACCAGCCGCCCCGGCGTGCGAAAGGCGCTGTGCAGCCTCCACCGGGGGCAGGCCCCGCCGAAGCGGGCGAAGGGAAAGGCGCCCGAGGCATAGCGTTTGGACACATTGCCCGCCTGATCGACGCGGATCAGAAAGAAGGGCACCCCCCGCGCCGTCGGTCGGCTCAGCGTCGTCAGCCGGTGCGACACCTGTTCGAACGACACCGAGAACCGCGCCTGCAACCGCGCGATGTCGTATCCCGTCGCCTCGGCCAGCCGCTGGAACGCCGCATAGGGCATCAGGATGGCCGCCGCGAGGGTGTTGGTCAGCGACACCTTGAGCAGAGCCGCCGTCGCCGCGTCCGGTGCCCGCGCGGCCTCGACCAGGGCGGTCAGCTCCGCCTCATGCTCGGCCAGGGCCAGCTGATAGACGATGGCGAAGGCCCGGCTGGAGGGATCCAGCGTCTCGGACAGCAGCAGCCTGCGCCGGTGCGGATCGAACCGCCGCGTCCATTCCACCATGACCTCGGCGGGCATGACCTTGACCGCCAGATTGTGCCGGGTCGCCAGCCGCGCCCGCGCCAGGGCTTCGCACCCCTCGCCGGTCATGGTGGGGTCCAGCGAGGCGTGCAGCGTCTCGCCCAGCCCGTCCAGTTCGGGGAAATAGTTCGACCGCGCCTGGATCCAGTCGCGCACCCAGTCGGACGGAGAGGGGCCTTCGGACGCCGCTCCCTCGATCAGGGCCGCGCGCGCCCGGTCCCGCTGTTCGGTGAAGGCGCGGTAAAGGCGCAACAGGGCCTCCGCCGCCCCGGGGGCTTCCTCGGTCAGGGTCAGCAGTTCGTGACGGGGCGTGTCCAGCCCCTGGAACAGCGGATCGGCCAGCACCTCCGCCAGCGCCTGCTCGCCCGCCGGCCCGGCTTGCCCCAGCGCCCGCAGATCGACGTCATAGGTCTCGGCCAGCCGCAGCAGCAGCTGCGCCGTGACCGGCCGCTGGTTCCGCTCGATGTGGTTCAGATAGCTGGGCGAGACCCCCAGGTCCCCGGCCATCGCCGTCTGCGTCAGCCCCCTCTCGCGCCGCAACCGCTTGAGCCGGGCTCCGAGAAACAGTTTGCGATCGGCGGCGACGTCCATCCAGCTTCCCCACCGTGCACCCCGGCGAAGGCCGGGGTCCAGATCACGGACTCCGCACTGGAGCGCAGGGCGACGGACCCGTGCCCTGCCAATGCGTGCGCTTCTGGACCCCGGCCTTCGCCGGGGTGCGCGGAAAGAGGAGAGTGTCACACTATGACTAATTCGCCAAGGTCATATCGTGACAAACTGACATCATCTCAACCGGCCTACCTGTATCAAATCCGACAACCGCGTGTTCTCTAGGGGGAGCCGAGACGACGATCGCCCGGCCGCATCGACCCGAAAGAGCCCGCCATGACGACCTTCGCCGACCTCGTTCCCGCCCCCGCCGGCCGCTTCGACGGCATCGAGCGCCCCTACACCCCTGAGGACGTGCTGCGTCTGCGCGGTTCGGTGCCGATCACCCACACCCTGGCCGAGCGCGGCGCGAACCGCCTGTGGGAGCTGCTGCACTCCGAGCCCTACATCAATGCGCTCGGTGCCGTGACCGGCAACCAGGCCATGCAGATGGTCCGCGCGGGCCTGAAGGCCATCTATCTGTCGGGCTGGCAGGTCGCCGCCGACGCCAACACCGCCGGGGCCATGTATCCGGACCAGTCGCTGTATCCGGCCAACGCCGCGCCCGAGCTGTGCCGCCGCATCAACCGCACCCTGCAGCGCGCCGACCAGATCGAGCACGCCGAGGGCGGGGCCAAGCGCGACTGGTTCGTGCCGATCGTCGCCGACGCCGAGGCCGGCTTCGGTGGTCCGCTGAACAGCTTCGAGATCATGAAGGCCTTCATCGAGGCGGGCGCCGCCGGCGTCCACTTCGAGGACCAGCTGGCGTCCGAGAAGAAATGTGGCCACCTGGGCGGCAAGGTCCTGATCCCGACCCAGGCGCATGAGCGCAACCTGATCGCCGCGCGCCTGGCCGCCGACGTCATGGGCGCCCCGACCATCACCGTCGCCCGCACCGACGCCGAGAGCGCCCAGCTGATCACCTCGGACATCGACGAGCGCGACCAGCCCTTCATCGACCGCGACAACCGCACGCCCGAAGGCTTCTTCCGCCTGAAGGAGGGCACGGGCCTGGACCACTGCATCGCCCGCGGCCTGTCCTACGCCAAGATCGCCGACCTCTTGTGGTGGGAAACCAGCCACCCCGACCTGGACGACGCCAGGAAGTTCGCCGAGGCCGTCCAGAAGCAGTATCCGGGCAAGCTGATGGCCTACAACTGCTCACCCTCGTTCAACTGGAAGGCCAAGCTGGACGACGCCACCATCGCCAAGTTCCAGCGCGAGCTGGGGGCCATGGGCTACAAGTTCCAGTTCGTGACCCTTGCCGGCTTCCACAGCCTGAACAATTCGATGTTCGAGCTGGCCGACGGCTACCGTGACCGCGGCATGGCGGCCTATTCGGAGCTGCAGCAGCGCGAGTTCGCCAACGAGGCCATCGGCTACACCGCCACGCGCCACCAGCGCGAGGTCGGGACCGGCTATTTCGACCAGGTCGCCACCGTCATCTCCAACGGCACGTCCTCGACGACGGCGCTGAAGGACTCGACCGAAACCGCCCAGTTCGCGGCCTGATCAGAAACGAGGAGACGATCCCATGGAACCGCTCAGCAGACCCCAGGCCATTATCGATTTCTGCCTGGCCCCCCTGAACCTCGAACCCGGTGCCGAAGCCGAGCAGGAGGTCCGCCGCCGGCTGGAGCACGTCATCAAGACCTTCCAGGCCAAGGCCGCGACGCCCGCGCCTCTGTCCGTCGACTTCTCCAAGATGCCCAGCCAGGTCATCAACGAAGCCGCCCACGGCTACGAGTGACGACGTTCTCCCTCCCCCTGCAGGGGGAGGGTGGTCGAAGCGAAGCGGAGACCGGGTGGGGGCGGCCGGTCGAACCAGACTCAAGCCTAGATCGCCTGTGTGTCGCCTTGCCGCCCCACCCGATCGCTGCGCGATCTGCCCTCCCCCGCAGGGGGAGGGAAAACGTCGGTGCGCGTGCCCTACGCCGCCAACGCTCGGCTCTCACCGCCGAGTTCCTCGACCAGGGCCAGCAGTTCGGCCGCGTCGAACGGCTTGGACAGGTGCCGGTCGGCACCCGCCGCCTTTCCCGCCGCGACGTGATCGGGCAGGGCATTGGCCGTCAGCATGACGATGGGCGTGCGGCGCTCCGCCGTCGCCGCTTCCAGCCGTCGTACCTCGCGCACCGCCGTCAGCCCGTCCATGACCGGCATCTGCATGTCCATCAGGATCAGATCGAAGCGCTGGTTTCGGGCGGCCGCGACCGCCTGGGCTCCGTCTTCCACCGCGACCAGATCGACGGGCACCGCGCCCAGGATCAGCTCCACCACCTTGCGATTGGTGGGATGGTCGTCTGCGATCAGAACCTTCAGTCGCCGCTTGGCTTGATCCGCTTCCGCGCTGGGCTGGACCGGAGCGAGCGCCGGCGCTTCGGCCACCACCAGCGGCAGGGTCAGGATGAAGGCCGAGCCGCCGCCGGGCTCGCTCTCGCAATCCAGCGTTCCGCCCATCATGTCCGCCAGTTGGCGACAGATGGCCAGGCCCAGGCCCGTGCCGCCGAACCTTCGGGTGATGGTGCCGTCCGCCTGTTCGAACCGGGTGAACAGCTTGGCCTTGGCCGCCGCGTCGAAGCCGACGCCCGTATCCTCGACCGTGAATCTCAGGATGGCAGACCCGTCCGGAGCCTTGCCAGCGGTGGCCGTCAGGCTGACGAAGCCGGTGGTCGTGAACTTGACGGCGTTCGACACCAGATTGGTCAGAACCTGCTTGACCCGGACCACATCGCCCCGCACCCAGCCCCCCGCCGACGGATCGACCTCGACGAAGAATTGCAGGCCCTTCTCCTGGGCCGGCGCGCCATACAACTGCGCGGCCTCGTGGATCGCCCGGGCCAGGTCATACGGTTCGTCGGCGATCTCCAGCCGCCCGGACTCGACCCGGGCCAGATCCAGGATGTCGCTCAACAGCGTCTTCAGGGTCGCCCCCGACGACTGGATCAGGTCCAGCATCTCGCGCTGGCCGGCATCCAGGTCGGTCTTGGCCAGGGCCTGGGTCAGGCCGATCACCCCGTTCAAGGGGGTGCGGATCTCGTGGCTCATATTGGCCAGGAACTCGGACTTGGCGCGGTTCGCCTGCTCGGCCGCGTTCTTGGCCTCAGCCAGGGCGTGGGCGTCGCGCTTCAGGTCGGAGATGTCGTTGACGACCGTGACGATCCCGCCATGGGCCGTGCGCCGGTCCTGGACCCGCAGCCAGCGATCGCCGCCGATCCGTTGCTCGACTGAGTTCGACAGCCGACGGCGCGCCGCCAGACGCTCCTCGACCCATTCCTCCTCGCGGCCGATCGCGTCGGCATAGAGGCCGGCGTCCAGGCCGATCTGCAGCATGTCACGGAAACGGACGCCGACGGCCAGGGCATCGGCGACTTCGGTGTTCACCTCGGCGTAGCGGGCGTTCCAGATCAGCAGGCGGTCGTCGGCGTCATAGAATCCAAGGCCGTCCGGCATGGTGTCGATGGCCTCGCGCAGGTGGCTGAGCGCCGAATTGCGTCCCCACAGGCCGATGGCGGTGACGATGGCGGCGATCCCGACAACCAGGGTCGCGCCCCCGACGACCCAGATCAGCAGACCCATTTCCGAGATCGCGCTGGTGGGCATGACTGCGGTCGGGTCGGGCATGATCTCGATGGCGGACATCGATCCGAAATGCAGGGCGCAGACGCTCAGGACCGCGAAGGCCGTATTGGCCGGGATTCGCCACCAGCCGTCGCGCCGCGCCCAAAGCGCGGTGCAGAGCGCCAGGGTCAGGCTCGCCAGGACCGCGAGTCCCGCGCCGGTCAGGCTCCAGCTCATGACCGCGCCGTCCATGCGGATGGCGGCCATCCCCACGAAATGCATCGCTGCCACGCTGGAGGCCGCCACCAGGGCGACCAGCACGCGTGTCAGTCGCGAGCCGCTGCCCAGGGCGACGGCCACCCCCAGCAGCAGGCCGACGATCACGATCCCCAGCGACGCGAGGGTCTCGGCGCCGCCGTACCGCAGGGGCGTGTCGCTCTGGTAGCCCAGCATGGCCAGGAAATGCGTCGCCCAGACCCCCAGGCCGCCGACCACGCCCGCCGCGGCGCCCAGCGCCAGTCGCGCCCGCGACGCTGATCGGCGCGCCATGCCGATCAGGGTGATGCAGGTGGCCAGTCCCGTGACGCAGACGCCGGCGGCCAGCAGCGTCAGCCGCCAGTCGTGCTCGACCACCAGACAATTCACCAGCCAATCCAAAGGCGGCTTCCCCCTCAGTTGGGTTCAACATGACGCCAAGAGGTAAAAAATCCGGTCGCGTCCCGCAGCGCGTCGCCAAAATCGCCACCTGTCATGGTGTGGCCGCGTGCCGGTGCTAGATTTCCACGAATCGAGGAGGCGTTCGGCCTTCCGAGGCGGACGCCTGATGCCTTTTTCGGACTCACCCTCGCCGGTCGCCCCCCTGCCCAGTTCGCGTTTGTGGACGGCCAGCACGACGGGCGGGGTAGCGGTGGTGATCATGCTGCTCCTCGCGGCGGCGCGTCCCGACATGGCGGCGTGGCTGCTGGTCGGGGCCGCGATCGTGGCGCTCGTCACCTGGCTCGGCAGTCGTCCGGTCGACCGGGCCGTCACGGTCCTGGGTCCCGCGATCGCCGCCGCGGAGACACCGGCCGGCCTGGGGGACAACCGGCTGCTGGACGCGGTCTTCGAGGCGCTGGACGACCCGGTGATGATCATCGCCGGCGGCGAGGCCGACGACATCGCCGGTCGGCGCATCATCCTGGCCAATCGCGCCGCCCGGGACCTGCTCCGTATTCCGCGGGCGGGGTCATTGCTGGTGTCGGCGATGCGCGATCCCGGTGTTCTGGAGGCAGTCGACGAAGCCTTGTTCGGAGGTCTCGGGCGGACGACCGACTACACGGCGGCCGGGGCCCGGGAGCGGCACTGGAAGGCCTGGGTCCGACCTTTGGAGGCCTCGCCGGGCGGCGGCCGGACCGCGATCCTGGGCCTGCGTGACGAGACGGACGTGCGCCGCATGGAGCTCATGCGCGTCGACTTTCTGGCGAACGCCAGCCACGAACTGCGCACCCCCCTGGCGTCGCTCAGCGGCTTCATTGAGACGCTCAAGGGGCACGCCCGCGACGACAGCGTGGCGCGTGATCGCTTCCTCGACATCATGGCGGCCCAGGCCGAGCGGATGAGCCGACTGGTCGCCGACCTGCTGTCCCTCAGCCGGATCGAGCTCAACGAGCACATCCCGCCGTCGGGTCGCCTCGATGTCGCGCGGGCGGCCTCCGACGTCGTCGATGCGATCAGCGTCCTGTCCCAGGACAAGGGGGTCACGGTCCTTCTCGATGTTCCTCCGCTCGAGGCCCGGATCGCCGGCGACCGGGACGAGATCGTCCAGGTCATCCAGAACCTGACCGACAACGCGATCAAATACTCGGCCGTCGGCGGCCTGGTCGAGCTGAGCGTCCGCTCCGATCTGGACACCGAGGCCGCCGCCGCGCCTCGCCTGCCGGGCGCGGCGCGTCTGTCCCTCCTGACCCCCGATCGCGACGCCACCGCCCGCTATGTCGCCGTGACGGTTCGCGACTACGGCCCGGGCATGGCGCGCGAGCATCTGCCGCGCCTGACGGAACGCTTCTATCGGGTGGAGGGCCAGAAGAGCGGTGACCGTCCGGGAACGGGCCTTGGCCTGGCGATCGTCAAGCACATCGTCAATCGCCATCGGGGCGGGCTGATGGTCGAGAGCGCGCCGGGGGAAGGCTCCCTGCTGGTCGCCTATTTCCCTCAGCTGGACGCCGCCCCGGCGATCGAAGCCGCTGCGTGACGGGCTGGCGACGGTCGCCTCCGACGTCGTTGCAGAACTGTCATGGAACCGTCCTAATCCGCTGACCATCCGAGGGCAGTTTCCGCGCCGAGACGGGCCGATGATCGGTGCGGCCTCTGATTCCGGCGCGTGTCGCTAGGGGCCTGATGATCTGGTTTCTGATTCCCGTGGTCGCCGTCCTGGCCGTCGTCGCCTATGCGGCGGGGCTCGCCTTGGCCAAACGTCGCGCGGCCGGGCACCCCCAGGCCCATTCGCGGCCGCAGCAGCACGGCTACTATGCGTTGATCTGGGTCGCCGCCCCGGCGCTCGCCGTCATCATTCTGGCCGGCATCTTCTCGGGCCCGATCGCCCAGAACCTGATCTCCGCCGGCCTGCCCGACGTGGTCCAGGACATGGAGCCCTTCCGCCGCGACGCCTTCCTGAATGATGCGCGACTGCTGGGCGAGGGGCAGCGGCCCTTCCAGACCTGGACGGGCCCGCTGGCTGAGGCTCTGGAAAGCGAGGCCGCCCGGTCGGCCGGTATCCAGCGCACCCTGATGTGGGGCGGCATCGCGGGGGCCGCCCTCGCGGCCCTGCTGGGCGGTCTTCTCGCCTTCGCCCAGATCGGTCCGACCCTCAGGGCCCGCAATCGGGTCGAGGGCTGGATCGGTGGTCTGCTGTTCGCCTGTTCGGTGGTCGCCATCCTGACCACGGTCGGCATCGTCTTCTCGCTGGTGTTCGACGCGGTGCGGTTCTTCGACCGGGTGTCGATCACCGAGTTCCTCTTCGGCACCCAGTGGAGCCCCCAGATCGCCATCCGGGCCGATCAGGTCGGCTCGACGGGCGCTTTCGGGGCCGTTCCCCTGTTCGCGGGCACCTTCCTGATCATGCTGATCGCCATGGCCGTGGCCGCGCCGGTCGGCCTGTTCTCGGCCATCTATCTGTCGGAATACGCCGGACCGATCACCCGCGGGGTGGTCAAGCCGATGCTGGAGATCCTCGCCGGCGTCCCGACGGTCGTCTACGGCTTCTTCGCCGCCCTGACCGTGGGCCCCGCGTTCCGGGAGTTCTTCAACGGTATCGGTGCCCTGCTGGTCGGCGGACCGCTGGACGGCCTCGGCCAGTATCTGATGCTGGTCCAGAACCAGATGGCGCTGGTCGCCGGCACCGTCATGGGGATCATGCTGATCCCGTTCGTCTCGTCCCTGTCCGACGACATCATCAACGCCGTGCCCCAGTCGCTGCGCGACGGCTCCTACGCCATGGGCGCGACCAAGTCCGAGACCGTCAGTCGCGTCCTGCTGCCCGCCGCCCTGCCGGGCATCGCCGGGGCCATGCTGCTGGCGGTGTCGCGCGCCATCGGCGAGACCATGATCGTGACCATGGCCGCCGGTCTCGCCGCCAACCTGACGCTCAACCCGCTCGACACCGTCACCACGGTCACGGTCCAGATCGTCACCCTTCTGACCGGCGACCAGGAGTTTGACAGCGCCAAGACCCTGGCCGCGTTCGGCCTTGGCCTGACCCTGTTCATCGTCACCCTGCTGCTGAACATCGTCGCCCAGCGGATCGTCCAGACCTATCGGGAACAGTATGACTGACGCGACCGCCGATCCCCGATCGGGCCGCGCGGCCCGCGACGGCGCGCTCCAGCGTGGCCTCAAGAAACGCTATGCCCGCGAGGCGCGCTTCCGCTTCTACGGGCTGTTCGCGATCGCCATCGCCATCGGCTTCCTGGTGCTGCTGCTCGGCCGGATCATCGAACAGGGCCACACCGCCTTCACCGCCAGCCAGATCACCGTCCCCGTCTATATGGACCCCGCCCGGATCGATCGGGACTATCCTCAGGGCACCAACTTCCAGCTGCTGGTGGCCCAGCAGCAGCTGGCCCGCATGGGCGTGGTCGACGACGCCCAGGGGACCCAGGCGACCGCCTATCGCACCCTGCTGTCGTCCGAGCTCAAGTTCCGCGCCGCCGACCTGGTGCGTCGCGATCCCTCGGTGATCGGCCAGACGGTCGAGATCACCGCCCCGATGTCGGACGACGCCGACCTCTATTACAAGGGCGAGATCACGCGCGACGAAGACGCCGCCCTGCGCCGAGTCTCGGACCGGCAGATGGAATGGCTGGACGATCTGAAGCGCGACGGCTCGGTCACCTCGGGCTTCAACACCCTGTTGTTCACCCAGGGAGACTCGACCGAGCCCGAGCTGGCGGGCGTGCTGGGGGCCGTGGTCGGCTCGGCCCTGATGCTGCTCGTGACCGCCCTGATCGCCATCCCCCTGGGCGTCGGCGCGGCCGTCTATCTGGAGGAGTTCGCCAGGAAGGGCCGGATCACCGACCTGATCGAGGTCAACATCAACAATCTCGCCGCCGTGCCGTCGATCGTCTACGGCCTGCTGGGCCTGGCCCTGTTCATCAACTTCGCCCACCTGCCGCGGTCCTCGCCGCTGGTCGGGGGTCTGGTGCTGGCCCTGATGGCCCTGCCGACCATCATCATCGCCACCCGCTCGTCGCTGAAGGCGGTGCCGCCTTCGATCCGCGAGGCCGCCCTGGCCATGGGCGCCAGCCGCACCCAGACGGTGTTCCACCACGTCCTGCCCCTGGCCATGCCGGGCGTCATGACCGGGACCATCATCTCCATGGCCCACGCCCTGGGCGAGACGGCCCCGCTGCTGCTGATCGGCATGGTCAGCTTCGTGCCGGGAATCCCCGGGGCCATCACCGAGCCGGCGGGCGCCCTGCCGTCGCTCGTCTACATCTGGGAGAACGCGTCGGAGCTGGCCTTCCACGAGCGGACGGCCGCCGCGATCCTCGTCCTCCTCGTCTTCATGATCGTCATGAACGCCGCCGCGATCCTGCTGCGTCGGCGCTTCGAACGCCGGTGGTAAGCGCATGAAACTCCCCTTTTTCCGCAGCCCCGACGGCCGCGAGGGCGGCACCCCCGCTGATCCGACCGAGGCCCCGCGCATGGGCGGACAGGTGCTGCCCGGCGCCGACGCGCCGCTCGACCGGCGCGACGAGACCGTGCTGCCGACCGAACCAGCTGTGTCGGACGCCCAGGGGGAGGTGCCCCCGACCGTCACCGCGCCCGCCGTCCCCGTTGGCCCGACGAAGATCGCGGCGCGCGACATCTCGGTCTTCTACGGCGACAAACAGGCCCTGTACGACGTCAGCCTGGACATCCCCGACAAGACGGTGACGTCCTTCATCGGCCCGTCGGGCTGCGGCAAGTCGACCTTCCTGCGCTGCATGAACCGGATGAACGACACCATCCAGGGCGCCAGGGTGACGGGCCAGATCCTGATGGACGGCGACGACATCAACGCCCGCTCGGTCGATCCCGTCCTGCTGCGCGCCCAGGTCGGCATGGTGTTCCAGAAGCCGAACCCTTTCCCCAAGACCATCTACGAGAACGTCGCCTACGGCCCGCGCATCCACGGCCTGACCAGCTCCAAGTCCGAGATGGACGGCATCGTCGAGGTCTCGCTGAAGCGCGCCGGCCTGTGGGACGAGGTGGCCGACCGCCTGCACTCCGCCGGCACCGGCCTGTCGGGCGGCCAGCAGCAGCGCCTGGTCATCGCCCGCGCCATCGCCGTGAACCCCGAAGTCATCCTGATGGACGAGCCCTGCTCGGCGCTCGACCCCATCGCAACGGCCAAGATCGAGGAGCTGATCGACGAGCTGCGCGAGCAGTACTGCATCGTCATCGTCACCCACTCGATGGCCCAGGCGGCTCGCGTCAGCCAGCGCACGGCCTTCTTCCACCTCGGGCGCCTGGTCGAGCACGGCGACACCGAGGAAATCTTCACGAATCCCCGCGAACGGCGCACGCTCGACTACATCACTGGCCGGTTCGGTTAAGGGCCTCGATGAACCAGCACACGGTCAAGGCGTATGGGGACGAGCTGAACCAGCTCACGGCCGAGGTCGCCCGCATGGGCGGTCTCGCCGAGGCCCAGGTCGCCGACGCGGTCGAAAGCGTCGCGCGCCGCGACATCGCCCTGGCCCGCGCCGTCGTCGATCGCGATTTCAAGCTCGACGCCATGCATCGCGACATCGAAAAGAAGGCCATCCGCCTGATCGCCCTGCGCCAGCCCGTCGCCTCGGACCTCAGGAAGACCCTGTCGGCGATGAAGCTGTCGGTCGATCTGGAGCGCACAGGCGACCTCGCCAAGAACATCGCCAAGCGCGCGCTCAGCCTGGCCGAGACCGAGCCCATGCAGCCCCTGACCCGGTCGATCGAGCGAATGGGCAAGCTGGTGTCGACCCGGCTGCGCGACGTGCTCGACGCCTATACCGCTTCCGAGATCGATCTCGCCGTCGCCGTCTGGCAGTCGGACGACGAGGTCGACGAGCACTACAACGCCCTGTTCCGCGAACTGCTGACCTACATGATGGGCGACCCGCGCACGATCAGTGCCTGCACCCATCTGCTGTTCATGGCCAAGAACCTGGAACGGATCGGCGACCACGCGACCAATATCGCCGAGGTCATTCACTACGAGATCACCGGCGACGAACTGATCGGGGATCGCCCTCGCGGTGCCCCGAGCGACGCCGATACCGCGCCCGGCATGGGCCAGACCCCCTTGCAGCCCCACTGAACGACGTCGCCGACGCCTGACGGAGATCGCAGATGCAGCCCTATATCCTGGTGATGGAAGACGAGGACGCCCTGGCGACCCTGCTCCAGTACAACCTCGAAAAGGAGGGTTATGACGTCGTCGTCGCCGCCGACGGCGAGGAGGGCCTGGTGCAGATCGACGAGCGTCAGCCGGACCTGGTCCTGCTGGACTGGATGCTGCCCAAGGTCTCGGGCATCGAGGTCTGCCGCCGCATCCGGGGCCGGCCCGAGACGCGCAACCTGCCGATCATCATGCTGACCGCGCGCGGTGAAGAGAGCGACCGCGTCCGCGGCCTGGACACCGGCGCCGACGACTATCTGACCAAGCCCTTCTCGATGACCGAGCTGATCGCCCGCATCCGGGCGGTGCTGCGCCGCATCCGGCCGGGTCTCGCCGACGACCGCGTCGGCCACGGCGACATCGTCATCGACCGCGTCGCTCATCGGGTCAAACGCTCGGGCAAGGAGGTCCATCTGGGCCCGACCGAGTTCCGCCTCTTGGACCACTTCATGCGTCACCCGGGCCGGGTGTTCAGCCGCGAGCAGTTGCTGGACGCCGTCTGGGGCTCGGACGTCTATGTCGAGGCCCGCACAGTCGACGTCCATGTCGGCCGTCTGCGAAAGGCGCTGAACGTCGAGGAAAGCGCCAACCCGATCCGCACCGTCCGCTCGGCCGGCTATTCCCTCGATCTCGAGGGCTGACGCAGGGCGGGTGATCGGGGTGGGCGCGTTCGTCGATTATGTCGGCTCGCTTCTTTCTTCCGCTCATCCCCGCGAAAGCGGGGACCCAGTGCTTAAGCGAGGCGCTGCCTTTGGGATCGCTGTCAACGCCGACCTGATAAAGCCGTCGCCTAAAGAACTGGGTCCCCGCTTTCGCGGGGATGAGCGTAAAAGGTGATCCCCCTTGGCCGCCGACGGCCCTACGCCTCGACCGCCACCGCCTTCATCGACACGGCAGGGTCGGCCAGTTTCGCGACATCCACAGGCGTGCGCCGCTGGATCAGCTGCTTTCCGGCCATGAATTCGGGCGGGGCGCTGACGGCCTCGACGCAGACGATCCGGTCGCCGCTCAGGTGAAAGACGGCGAACCGGCCCGCCGCCGGATCGCCCCTCACCAGCGTCCGGTCGGCCTCCATCGGCAGGCCGGCGATCTGCAGCTTGACGTCGTACTGGTCCGACCAGAACCACGGCACCTCTGGCGCGCTCTGCGGGCGTCCGACGATGGCGTGCGCGGCCTGACGCGCCTGCTCCAGGGCATTGGGCACGCTCTCCAGCCGCACGACGCAGCCATGGACCGGCACCGGCCGCAGGGTCACGTCGCCGATGGCGTAGATGGCCGGGTCCGACGTCCGCGCCGTCTCGTTCACCCGGATCCCGCCCGAGCCGCCCGCGTCGCAGTCCAGACCCGCCGCCCGCGCCAGATCGTCGTTGGCCAGGGCCCCGACCCCGACCAGCACCACATCGGCCTCGACCAGGGTCCCGTCGCCCAGCCGCACGCCGCCGTCCTCGAACCCGGCGACCTCGACGCCCACCCGGATGTCGACCCCCTCGGCCCGGTGGCGCTCGGTGAAGAAAGCCGACAGCGGCTCGGACGCGACCCGCTTCAGCACCCGATCCAGCCGTTCCAGCAGCACGACCTCGCATCCGAGGGACCGCGCCGACGCCGCCGCCTCCAGTCCGACATAGCCCCCGCCGACGATGACCAGTCGCCGCCCCGGGCTCAGCCAATCCTTCAGCCGCTCTGCGTCCGCCAGGGTCCGCAGCTCGATCAGGTCGGGCCGTTCGGCGCCGGGCAGGGGCAGCCGCCGCCCCGTCGATCCGGTCGCCAGGATCAGGGCGTCATAGGTCTCGACCGTCCCGTCGGACAGGCTGACCGTCCGCTCGCCGCGCGCGATCGACACGACCATGGTCCCGGTCCTCAGGTCGATCCCGTGCTCGGCATAGTATTCGGCCGGGCGCAGCAGCAGGCTGTCGAGGTCCGCCTCGCCCTTCAGCCAGGCCTTGGACAGGGGCGGGCGCTGATAGGGGGGCGCGGGCTCCTCGCCGATCATCACGATCTCGCCCTCGAAGCCCGAGGCCCTCAGCAGGGCGGCGGCCGACCCGCCCGCATGCCCCGCGCCGACGATGACGACCTTCATCGCCGTCTCCTATTCCGCGTCCGGCTGCAGCTCGGGCCGGGTGTTGGCGAAGGCAGGCAGGGCCAGGCAGGCCGCCTCGATCGCCGCCAGTCGGGGCCAGCGCAACGCGACGCCGAAGCGCCGCGCATTGGCCATCTGCGGCACCAGCAGCACGTCGGCCATCGAAGGCCGCTCCCCGAAGGCGAAGGGTCCGGGCTGGGCGCTCGCCAGCACCTCCAGCGCCTCGAACCCGCCCGCGATCACCTCGCGCGCCCAGGCGTCGCGCTGGTCCTGACCATGGCCCAGCGCCTCCAGCGCCTTGAGAACCTTCAGGTTCTGCACCGGATGGATGTCGCAGGCGATGACCTGGGCGAAGGCGCGCACCTGGGCCCGGGCCACCGGATCGACCGGCAGCAGGGCCGGTTCGGGGAACCGCTCGTCCAGATATTCGCAGATGGCCATCGACTGGGTCAGCACCGTGCCGTCGTCCAGTACCAGGCTCGGCAGCAGGCCCTGCGGATTGATCGCCAGATAGTCGGCCGACCGGTGCTCGCCCTTCCTCAGGTGCTGATGCCGGACCTCGGTCTCGACCCCCTTCAGGGCCAGGACGATGCGGACCCGCCAGGCGGCCGAGGATCGGAAATAGCTGTGCAGGATCATCGCGCTCACGCCTCTACCGGCCCGATGGTGACGGTAAGGTCGCCCAGTCCCGCGATCGCGGCCACGATCGTGTCTCCCGGCACGACCGGGCCCACTCCGGCGGGCGTGCCGGTGAAGATCAGGTCGCCGGGCTGGAGGCGGTACAGGGTCGAGATGTGGGCGATCACCTCGGGCACCGACCAGATCTGGTCCGACAGGTCGCCGGTCTGGCGACGCTCGCCGTTGACCGACAGGGTGATGGCCCCCGCGCCGGGATCGAATCCCGCGGCCGGATGGATCGTGCCCACCGGCTTGGATCGTTCGACGTTCTTGGCGGTGTCCCAGGGACGGCCAGCGGACTTGGCCGCGGCCTGCAGATCGCGCCGCGTCATGTCCAGACCGACCGCATAGCCGTAAATCAAGCCCGCCGCCTCGGCCACCGGTACGTCGCGCCCCGACCCGCCGATGGCGACGACCAGCTCGACCTCATGGTGATAGTCGGCGGTTCCGGGCGGGTAGGGCAGGGTGCCGCCGCCCGCCACGACCGTCTCGGCCCAGGCGGTGAAGAAGAAGGGCGGCTCCCGATCCGGGTCCGCGCCCATCTCGCGCGCATGGTCGGCATAGTTGCGGCCGATACAGAACAGGCGGCGGACGGGAAAGTCATCGCCTCCCACGGTCGGCACGAGAAGGGGCGGCGTCGGCTCGAAGGTCAGGGTCACGCGGGGTCTGGTCCCTCTGATGGCGGGGCCGTCCGGCCCGGTCAGGGCCGAGATAGCGGATCGATCGCGGCCTGTCTTCGCCCGCGATCGACGCGCCCCGCCCGGGTCCCTGCCGTCAGGCCCGCGCGGCGGCCTCCAGGGCGGCGATGTCCAGCCGCTTCATCCCCATCATGGCCTTGAACACCCGCTCGCGAACCGCCGGGTCCGGGGTCTTCATCAGGGCCATGAAGGGCTTGGGCACCAGCTGCCAGCTCAGCCCATAGCGGTCCTTCAGCCAGCCGCACTGCTCGGCCTCCGGCACGACGGACAGGGCGGCGTAGAGCCGGTCCATCTCGGCCTGGTCCTCGACCTCGATCTGCAGCGAGATGGCCTCGTTGAACTTGAAATAGGGCCCGCCGTTCAGGGCCGTGAACCGCGCGCCGCCCAGGGTGAACTCGACCATCAGGGCGTCGCCCGCCTCGCCCGCCGGATAGTCGCCCGGCGCGCGCTGGACGGCGTCGATCGTCGAGCCGGGTATGACCGAGACATAGAACTCGGCCGCTTCTTCGGCCTGGGTGTCGAACCAAAGGCAGGGAACGATGGTGGATACGGGCACGGGAGATCTCCTTCCAGGAACAGAGCCTGTCTTTATATAACCGATCGGTTAAATGCAACACTGACCCAAGCTTAATTCGCCCGCCCCAATCCCGCCGCAATCCGCTACATATGTAACGCTACAAATGTAGCGGAGAGGCCCGGCCATGATCGACGGTTTGCCCAGACGGGAGCGGGAGGTCTTCGAGCGGCTGTGCGGTCTGGGCGAGGCGACGGCGGCGTCCGTCCGCGTCGCTCTTTCCGATCCGCTCAGCGATTCGGCCGTTCGCACCCTGCTCAAGCGACTGGAGGAGCGGGGTCTGGTGGCGCGCGACACCGGCCCGTCCGGCTTCGTCTATCGACCCGTTCCCGGCGCGGCGACCGTCGCGGCGGGGGCTCTGCGACGCATGGTCGACACCTTCTTCGCCGGCTCGGCCGCCGGGGCCGCGACCGCGCTGCTGGGCATGAGCGGCCCCCTTTCGCCCGAGGAGATCGCGGCGCTGGAACGCCTGCTGGACGCCGCCCGGGAGCCTGAGCAATGAGCGCCCTGCTGCTGGCTCTCCTGACCAAGTCCGCCCTGATCGCCGGGCTTGGCCTCGCCCTGTCCGCCTTCGTCGCCCGCCGGGCCGTCGACCGGTCCGACATCCTGCGCGCCACGGTCGTGATCCTGCTGGTCCTGCCGCTGGTTATGGCGTTCGGGCCGTCCCTGCGCCTCGCCCTCCTGCCGCCGGTCGAGACCGTCGCCGCCGTCGCCACGCCCCTGTGGACCGGCACGATCCGCCCGACCGAGGGGCTCAGCCTGTCGGGGGCCGTCATGGTACCGTCGCCGGCCGAACTCCTGGCCATGATCTGGTCGCTGGGCGCGGTCCTCGTGGCGGGGCGGTTCGCGCTCGGCGTCTGGACACTGGCGCGCTGGACGGCGACAGGCCGGGCGGTCGAGACGTCGGCCTGGACCCGGGCCCTCGCCGATCACACCGGCCCCCGCCGCCCACCGGTTCTGCGGCTCAGCGACGCCACCCCCGGCCCCCTCAGCTGGGGCCTGCCGCCCGGTGTCGTGCTGCTGGACCGCGCGACCCTGGCCCGGCCCGAGACCGCTCAGGCCGTCATCGCCCACGAGATGGGGCACCTGCGCCGACGGGACTGGCTGTTCCTCGTCCTGTCGCGGCTGGCGCTGGCCCTGTTCTGGTTCAACCCCCTGGTCTGGGTGCTGCACCGCGCCCTGATCGATCGCTCGGAGGAGGCCGCTGACGCCGCCGCCCTGCGTCACGTCGATCGGACCACCTATGCCCGGGCCCTGATCGGCCTGGCCACCCGCACCGCGCCCACCCCTCTGGCCGCCGCCGCCATGGCCGCCCGCGGAACCCCCCTCAAGCAAAGGATCGCCCACATCATGTCCGAGACCCCCGGCCGCCGCCGCCCCGCCCTGATCGTCGCCGCCGTCGCCGGCCTCGCCGTCGTGGCCACCCCGATCGCCGCCTTCGAACTGGCCAGCCGCGCGCCCCAGGTGCCGTTCGCGGCCCTGGCCCCCGTCCCCCCGACGCCTCCCGCCCCGCCGCGCCAGGTCGCCTATGCCCCGCCGGCTCCGCCCGCGCCTCCGGTTTCGATCACCACGCTCGCCCCGCCCGCGCCTCCGGCCCCGCCTGCGCCACCCGCGCCGCCCGCCGACGGCCGGGGCGTCTGGGTTTATTCCGGCGACGACGTCCGGAGCGCCCGAGAGCGTGGCGCCGCGCGTGAAGAGGCCCGCGCCGATCGCGAGGACATCCAGGCCCAGGCCCGCGCCGCACGCGCCGACGCCCTGGCCCGGGCCGACGCCGCACGCGCCGACGCCCAGTCTCGCGCCCGCGCCGCCGCCGACCACGCCCGGGTCGCCGGGGAGCACGCCCGCCTCGCCGGCGATCAGGCCCGTCAGCACGCCCGCGTGGCGATGCGGTCCGCCGAACGCGCCATGGCCGACGCCCGCGTCGAGATGCGTCGCGGGGCCGAGGAAATGCGTCGCGGCGCCGACCACATGCGCCAGGAAGGCCGCCGCCTCGCCGATCCCGCCTATCGCGCCGAACAGATCGAGGAGAACCGCCGTCGCGGCAACACCGTCACCGACGCCGAACTCCGCGCCCTCGGTCCCCGGCTGATCGAACAGGCCGATGACCTCGAGCGTCAGGCCGAGCAGATGGCCGCTCAGGCGGCCGACGCCGGCTGATCGGCCTCAGCCCCCGAGCAGCGCCGCTCGCTCCTCGGGGGTCAGCCGCCGCCAGCGTCCCTCCGCCAGCCCGTCCAGCCGGATCGGCCCGATCCGCACCCGCATCAGGTCGGTGACCTCCAGATCGACGCGCTCGCACATCCGCCGGATCTGGCGGTTGCGCCCCTCGGTCAGGACGAAGCGCAGCCGGTTCTGCTCCATCCGCGAGACCCGGGCCCGCTTCAGCTGACGCCCGTCCAGCATGATGCCGTAGCGCAGCGTCGCCAGCGTCTTCTCGGTCACGTCGCCCGCGACCCGCACCACATATTCCTTGTCCAGCGTCGAGGCCGGCCCGATCACCGCCTTGGCCACGACCCCGTCCGACGACAGCAGCAGCAGGCCACGCGAATCCTCGTCCAGCCGTCCGATCGGGGGCAGGGAGGCGTCCGCCGCCGGCACCTCGCCGTCGCCGATCCGGTTTTCTGCGGTCAGCAGCCGCACGGCCGGGACCTTGCCCGGTTCCGGCTGGCCAGAGACATAGCCGACCGGCTTGTGCATCACGATGGTCACGCCCTGGCTCAACGCCGCCTCGGCCCGGTCGGCCAGGGTCAGGGTCTGGCCCGGCGACAGCTTTCTGCCCGCGTCGGTCACCACCTCGCCGTCGATGGACACCAGACCGTCGGCGATCAGGGCGTCGGCCTCGCGGCGCGAGCAGACGCCGGTCTGACCCAGCCATTTGTTGATCCGGACCGGTTCCGGACCGTCGTACACGCGGGCGAAGGCCAAGAGATCAGTCGCCCGCCAGCGTCGCGAGAGCCGCCAGCGCCGCCTCGTCGTCCTGCGCCGAGGTCGCGCCCGACACGCCGATGGCGCCCACGATCCGCCCGTCGATCACGATCGGCCGCCCGCCGGGGAAGGGCAGGGTGTCTTCGTTGGCCAGGATCACCAGCCGCCCCGCCACGACGCGCTCCTCCAGGGCCGCCGTCGCCAGCCGATAGCGGGCCGAGGTCTCCGCCTTCCTCTGGGCGACGTGGATGGAGCCGTACTGGGTGTCGTCCATCCGTCCGAACGCGACCAGGGCTCCGGACGGCTCGACGACGGCGACGGCCAGGCGCCATCCGTTGGCCGCGCCGTGCGCCATCGTCCGGTCGATCAGGTCCTGCGCGACCTCCAGCGATACCGGAGGGCCGTAGGAGGGTGCCGCCGCCGGCGGCAGGGCGGGCGCGGTCTGCGCGGCGCCGCCCGTCGCGGCCGAAGCCAGGGCCAGGGCGAGGATCAGGGCCTTCATCATCGATCTCCGGGTCAGGTCACGCGGCGGAACAGCAGCATCAGATTGTTGGCGGGCATCTCGACGCGGCGTGTCAGATGCAGTCCGTTCGACCGCGCGCAGGCCACGACCGCGTCCCGGTCCCGCAGGCCCCAGGCTGGATCGCGTGCCTTCAGGCTCTCGTCGAAGGCGGCGTTCGACGGCGCCAGCGGCGCGTCCGCTTCGCGGAACGGCCCATACAGCACCAGCAGCCCGCCCGGATCGGGCAGCACCCGCCCGGCACCGGCCATCAGCCCCTCAGTCGCGGACCACGGGCTGATGTGGATCATGTTGATGCAGACCATGACCTGCACGTCCAGCGCCGGCCACCCGTCCGGATCGGCGGCGTCCAGCGCCAGCGGGGCCCTCAGGTTCGGCAGGGTGGCCCCGGCGGCCCATGCGGCGATGCTGGCCCGGGCCTCGGCGGACGGATCACTCGGCGTCCAGGTCGTGCGGGGCAGGGCGCGGGCGAAGGCCACCGCATGCTCGCCCGATCCCGAGGCGATCTCCAGCACCCGCCCTTCCGCAGGCAGATGCGCGCGCAGGACCTCCAGGATCGCGGCGGTGTTGCGCGCCACGGCGGGCGAGGCCAGGGCCCCCGGGGGCGCGGCCGTCTGGATGGGATCAAGCGTCTGCACCGCCCTCGAATACAGCCGACGGAAGCGTCACGCGACCGGTTTCCGCTCCGCCTCGACGAGGTTCGGCTTCGCCGGGGGCGAAATCTTGCGCCGGTTGACGCGGCGGCAGGACGGGTGTCATTGCGGCGTGAAACAGGCCGTGAAGACCTGTTACAATCAGGAGAGGGCCACGGCGGGCGTCAGACCGGTCGGGCCGAGGACGTTTCAGGAGCCTGCGCGTGCCATCCACCTCGACCATCCCGGGCCTGCACCCGGCGCCGACCCGTCACGCGGGTCTGGTCGCCTGGGTCGAACAGATCGCGGCCCTGACCCGGCCCGCCCGCGTCCACTGGTGCGACGGCTCCGAGGCCGAAAAGGCCCTCATCGTCGCTGATCTGATCGAGAAGGGCACGCTGAAGGCCCTGGACCCGGTGAAGCGCCCCGGCAGCTTCTACGCCGCCTCCGATCCGAAGGACGTCGCCCGCGTCGAAAGCCGCACCTTCATCTGCTCGCAGGACGAGGTCGACGCCGGCCCGACCAACAACTGGTCCGACCCGGTCGAGATGCGCGGCCGACTGGACGGCCTGTTCGATGGCTGCATGGCCGGACGGACGATGTATGTCGTGCCCTTCTCCATGGGCCCGCTGGGTTCCGAGCTGTCGGCCCTCGGCGTCGAGATCACCGACAGCGGCTATGTCGCCGTCTCCATGGGCATCATGACCCGGATGGGCGCCGCCGCGCTGGAAGCCCTGGGCGACGACGGCGTCTTCGTGCCCTGCGTCCACACCCTGGGCGCGCCCGTGGCCGAGGGTCAAGTCGACGTCGCCTGGCCCTGCAATCCCGAGAAGTGGATCGTCCACTTCCCCGAGACGCGCGAGATCTGGTCCTACGGCTCGGGCTACGGCGGCAACGCCTTGCTGGGCAAGAAATGCTACGCCCTGCGCATCGCCTCGGTCATGGCCAGGGACGAGGGCTGGCTGGCCGAGCACATGCTGATCCTCAAGCTGACCAGCCCCCAGGGGCGGATCAAATACATGGCCGCCGCCTTCCCCAGCGCCTGCGGCAAGACCAACCTCGCCATGCTCCAGCCCAGCCTGCCGGGCTGGACCGCCGAAACGGTCGGCGACGATATCGCCTGGATGCGCTTCGGCGACGACGGGCGGCTGTATGCGGTCAATCCCGAAGCCGGCTTCTTCGGCGTCGCCCCGGGCACCAGCCGCAACACCAACCAGAACGCGCTCGAAACCCTGGCCACCAACACCGTCTTCACCAACACGGCCCTCACCGCCGACGGCGACGTCTGGTGGGAAGGCCTGTCGAAGACCGCGCCCGAGGGTTTGACCAACTGGAAGGGCGCGCCTCACGACCCGGCCTCGGGCGAGCCCGCCGCCCATCCCAACGCCCGCTTCGCCGCCCCGGCTGGCCAGTGCCCCACGATCGCGCCCGAATGGGAAGACCCGCGAGGCGTGCCGATCGACGCCATCCTGTTCGGCGGCCGCCGCGCCTCGGCCGTGCCCCTGGTGACCGAGGCCTTTGATTGGGAACACGGCGTCTTCATGGGCTCGACCGTGGCCAGCGAGGGCACGGCCGCGGCCGAGAACAAGGTCGGCGAGCTGCGCCGCGATCCCTTCGCCATGCTGCCCTTCTGCGGCTACAACATGGGCGACTATTTCGCCCACTGGCTGGCCATGGGCGACCGGGCCGACGCCGCCAAACTGCCGCGCATCTTCTTCGTCAACTGGTTCCGCAAGGACGACGAGGGCAAGTTCGTCTGGCCCGGCTTCGGTGACAACGCCCGCGTTCTGAAGTGGATCGCCGAACGCATCGACGGCGAGGCCGAAGCCCTCGACACCCCCGTCGGCCGCGTCCCGTCGCGCGCCGCCCTGGACCTGGACGGCCTGGACCTGACCGAGGCCCAGCTGTCCACCCTGCTGGACGTCGACGCCGAGGTCTGGGCCGAAGAGGCCTCTATGATCCCCGACTTCTACGCCCAGTTCGGCGACCGTCTGCCCGAGCGCCTCTGGTCCCAGCACGCCGCCCTGACCGGCCGCCTCGCCGCCGCCCGGGGCGAACCCGCGGTCCTCGCGGCGGAGTAGGCTAGAACTGCGTCTCCTCCCCGTTCGCCTTCGGCGAATGGGGAGGTGGCTCGGAGCGAAGCGGAGAGACGGAGGGGTTCTTCGTCGCGGCCAGAACCCCTCCGTCTGCTCGCAAGGGCTCGCATCCACCTCCCCACGCCTTCGGCGCAGGGAGGAGACCCTCAGCGCTTGCATTCCCCGTCCTTCCGGTCGAAGCAGCCGCAGTGGCCGACCTCTCCTGCGACATCGTCATTCTCGGCGCGGGCGTCCTGGGCCTCGCCGTCGCGGCGGAGCTGACCTCCCGGGGGGCCGACGTCCGGGTGATCGACCCAGGCGGCTCCAACGCCTCCGCCATCGCCGCCGGCATGATCGCCCCGGCCTTCGAGAGCCTGCTGGATGACGCCGATCCCGCTCGCGCGACCCTGCTGAGGGACGCCGCCGCCCTGTGGCCCGCGTTCGCGGACCGCCACGACCTGACGCTGGACCCGACCCCGGCTGTTTGGCGCGGCCCCGATCCCGACGGCGTCGCCGCCCGCCTGCGCGCCCTCGGCTTCCGCGCGGAGCTTGATGCGGGCGGCGTCAGCGCGCCCGACGACATCCGCATCGACGCGGCCGAGGCGCTGGACCATCTCCTCATCGGCCTCGGCCAGCGCCTGACGCTCCGCTCGGCCCTCTCGCTGGAGCCGTCCGGCCAGGGCTGGACCGTCCAGACCGCCGCCGACGCGGTCCGATGCCGGACCGTCGTCCTTGCCACGGGGGCCGCGCCGCCCATCCCGGGACTGCCCGAGGCCGCCGCCCGCGCCGTCGCCGGGGTCCGTCCCATCGCCGGACAGATCGGCTTCGTCGGCCGGCCCCTCACCGACCGCGTCCTGCGCGGCCCCGGTGGCTATGTCGTTCCGGCCGGGCAGGGGGCCCTGATCGGGGCCACCATGGTCGAGGGCCAATCCCCCGCCCTCGTCGATCCCGACGCCTCCGCCCGCCTGATCGCCATGGCCGAGGTCCTGCTGGGCCACCCCATCGACGCCCCCGTCGACTGGCGGGCGGCGGTCCGGGGGACCAGCCCCGACGGCCTCCCGCTCGCCGGACCGGCGAGGCAGGGCGTCCACCTGGCCCTCGCCCCGCGCCGCAACGGCTGGCTGCTGGCCCCCCTGGTCGCCCGGATCGTCGCTGCCGGCATCGAGGCACGGCCGCGCGGCACCCACGCCGCCGCCCTCGACCCGCTGAGGTTCCTGGGATCATCTGCGTGATGACCGGCCGCCGTTAACGGACATTAACGCTCGCTTAACCACGTTCTCGCAGCCTCTGGGCCCATGACCGTCAGGGCGATTCCAGCATCGGGAGGGGTAGAGGCCGCGATCCGTCGCGCGTCCCAGTCGACCGGCGTCGACTTCGACTTCCTGATGAAGACCGCTCGCCGAGAGAGCGCTTTCAACCCCAACGCCCGCGCGCCCACGTCGTCTGCGTCCGGCCTGTTCCAATTCATCGAGCAGACGTGGCTGGCCACGGTCAAGCAGCACGGGGCCAAGCACGGCTATGGCCAATATGCCGACCTGATCCATCGGGGCGCCGACGGTCGCTGGCGGGTCGAGGGCTCGGCCCGCAACGTCGTGCTGGATCTGCGCTTCGACCCCCAGGCCGCCTCCCTTATGGCGGGCGAGCTGACGGCCCAGAACGCGGCCTATCTGAGGGGTCGCACCGGTCGCGATCCCGGTGCCGGCGACCTCTACGCCGCCCATTTCCTGGGCCCGGCCGGAGCCGCGCGGATCATGGAGGCCATGGCGACCCGGCCGGGCGCCAGCGCCGTCGCCCTGTTCCCCGAGGCCGCCGCGGCCAATCGCTCGATCTTCTATCGCAACGGCCGCCCCGCCACCGTCGCCGAGGTCCACGCCAACCTTCAGAGCACCGCCGGCGGCCCCGCCCCCGTGATCGGCCCGGCCGCCCCCGCCGCCCCCCTGCTGGACGAGCGCGAGCTGGCCATCGCCGCCCGCATGGACCGTCTGAAACAGGATCAGAGCCTCCTGTCCCTGCTGCTCGGCCAGGACGGGGACGGCAAGTCCTCCGGCTTCGGCGGGGCCTTCGGGCCCGAGCCGAAATCGTCGTCCGGAGGCTCTTGGTAAACCGGCCGTTAAGCCTGGCGGTTCACGCTCCGCTCCGACTCAGGAGATGCTGACCGCACCATGACCGCCCACCGCGCCCGACTGACAGAGTTCGACATCCGCCGCCTGATCAAGGCGTCCGACGACGACGACCGGGCCGCCGCCGCGCACAAGCTGTGCCGCAGCATGGACCGGGCCGAGCTGGACGACGTCGACCGCGAGGCCGCCCACAAGATCATGCGCATGCTGGCCGACGACGCCGCCGAACTGGTGCGCCGCGCTCTGGCGGTGACGCTGCGCAGTTCCGATCTTCTGCCGCGCGACGTGGCCCGCAAGCTGGCCATGGACGTCGATTCCATCGCCCTGCCCATCATCGGTTCCTCTCCCGTCTTCGCCGACGAGGACCTGATCGAGATCGTTCGCGCCGGCTCTGCCGCCCGCCAGGTCGCCGTCGCCGCCCGCCCGCGCGTGTCGCGCGACGTCGCCGACGTTGTGGCCGCCGAGGGCGTCGAGACGGCCGTCCGCACCCTGGCCTCCAACGACAACGCCGACCTGTCCGAGCGCGCCATGGGCCGCGCCATCGACCGCTTCGGATCGGCGCCCGAGGTCGTGGCCGCCCTGGCCTATCGCCAGGTCCTGCCGCTGGACATCACCGAACGCCTGGTCGCCCTGGCGTCGGAGGCGGTGCGCGAGCATCTGGTCAGCCGCCACGCCATCGCGCCCGAGACCGCCATCCGCCTGTCGACCTTCGCGCGCGAGCGGGCGACCGTCGACCTGATCGACCAGGCCCCGGCCGGCGCCGACCTGACGACCTTCGTCGCCCAGTTGAATGCGAGGAAGGCGCTGACCGCCTCCCTGCTGCTGCGGGCCCTGGCGCGCGGCAAGATGGCCCTGTTCGAGCACGGCGTCGCCGAACTGTCCTCGACGCCGCACCATCGCGCCTGGCTGATGGTTCACGACGCCGGTCCTCTGGGGCTCAAGGCCATCTATGACCGGGCGGGCCTGCCGCCGCGCCTGTTCCAGGCCTTCCGCGCCGGGGTCGACACCTGGCGCCAGCTCTCGGCCGAGGGCGTCGACACCTCCGGCGAAGCCTTCCGCGAGCAGATGCTGGAACGCTTCCTGACCCAGCGCCCCAACGCCCCGCGCGACGACGTGGCCTATCTGATGGAACGGCTGGATCAGCCCGCACAGGGCCCGTCACGGGCGATCGCGGCGAACGCGGCCTGAGGCTCAGGCTTCGGCGAAAGGCTCAGCCCGCGCGGTGCGCGGCGACCTTGGCTTCCAGCGTCTCGGCCAGGATGCGACCGGTCGGATGGTCGTCGGTCTGGATCTGGTCGCGGACGACCGCGCGGATGGCGTCGATATGGGCGTCGATCAGCATCATCGGGGCGTCCATGCGCCGGGTGGGATCGTCCATCAGCTTGCACAGCGATCCCGCCAGGCGCGTGACCAGCGGATACTGGTAGGTCGAGCCCAGGCCCTTCAGGTCATGGGCGCGGAAATACAGGCCCTCGGCGGTCTGGGGCGTATAGCCTTCGACGCGGATCGTCGCCTGTGCGGTGTCCAGCTTGGTGATCTCGTCCTGCAGCCACTGGCCGAACTGGCCCGACATCGCCTTCAGGGCCTCTTCGGCCCTGGCGATGGCATCGGCGTTGATGCCGCCGAACCCGCCGCCGACCTTGGCGCGCAGGACGTTGGGCGGGCGGATGACCTGAGCCGGGTTGCTCATGAGACGCTCCTGAGGACTGCTCCGTGAACAGTGCGCACACGCCCCTTAAGAAGCCGTGACTTCAACAGCCTAGAGCTGAAGATGTGGCCTTCAGGCCATGAACTGCTCGGCCAGGACCCGCTCCTCGAACGAGCGGCCGGCGTCGAACAGCATGGTCAGGGCGACGTCGCGGCGCTCCTTGACCGCCACGCGGACGACGTTGCGGACCTCCAGCCCGTCGGCCACGGCGCTGACCGGGCGCTTGTCGGCCTCCAGCACCTCGAACTCGACCTTGGCGCGGTGCGACAGCATGGCCCCGCGCCAGCGCCGGGGGCGAAAGGCGCTGATGGGCGTCAGCGCCAGCATGCGGGCGTCCAGCGGAATGATCGGGCCGTGGGCGGACAGGTTGTAGGCGGTCGATCCGGCCGGCGTGGCCACCATGCAGCCGTCGCACGTCAGTTCCTCCAGCCGCACCTTGTCGTCGACGCTGATCTTCAGCTTGGCCGACTGGCGGGTCTGGCGCAGCAGGGACACCTCGTTGATGGCGAGCCCGGACTGGGCCTGGCCGCTTTCGGTCCAGGCGTCCATCTGCAGGGGATGGATGACGGCGCGACCGGCGGCGGCGACCCGCTCGGGCAGTCCGTCCTCCTCATAGTCGTTCATCAGAAATCCGACCGAGCCCCGGTTCATCCCATAGACCGGCGTGCGCCGGCTGAGGTTGGCGTGCAGCGTCTCCAGCATGAAGCCGTCGCCGCCCAGGGCCACGATGACGTCGGCCTCGGCTTCCGCCACCGATCCGTAACGGGAGACCAGGCGATCGCGCGCGGCCAGCGCCTCGGGCCGGTCGCTGGCGCAGATGGCGATGCGGGAAGGGGCAGGAACCGGATTCACACGGCGAGGTGGCCCGAGCGGGGCGGCGAAGTCAAACGATGCCGCCGGGGGTCAGTCGCCGACGTGCCCCAGCATGGCCCGGAACTCGCGCGCGGCGGCGGAGGGGGGCAGGGACATCCGCCCCTGCAGGCCGGTGTCCGCGTCGCCCGGCCAACCGTCCGACAGCTGGCGGATCTCGTCCAGGACCGCCGGGAAGACGGCGCGGTCGATGCCGACCGAGGCGCACAGCAGGAACAGGGCGTCGGCGCTGGGGCGCAGAATGGCGGCGCGCACCTGGGTCAGGCTGAAGCCCGACAGGGCGGCGATCCCGTGCTCGAACAGGCCCAGGCGCTTTTCGCGAACCGCGCGGATCAGGAAGCCGGCGCGAAGCTGGCCTCCGGTCTGAAGCTTGGCCACCAGGCGGCGTTCCATCTCGTCGCGCTCGACGACGCTGACCGCCTGCTCGATCCCCTTCGGTTCGGCCTTTTCGGGCTCCACGCGCCGGGTGGCGACGTCGATGGCACTGGCCAGTTTGCTCTCATCGACGCGGAACCGCTCGCCGATCGCCTCGCGCAGGGCCTGGCCGACATACTGATACAGCTGGGTCGCCAGGGTGTCGTTCAGCCGGGGATGGCGCGTCAGGGGCGCGCGCAGGGCCGCGATGCGCCGCGAATGGTCGATCAGCCGTTCCAGCGCGGTCTCCGAGATCTCGGCGGTCCTGTTGCCGGCCAGCGCCGTCAGGGTCGCGGGATTGGCCCGGTCGATGATGGCGTCGGCGACCTGGCCCGAGATGTGGGGGCGGCGGGCGACCTCGATCTGGTGCTCGATGGTGGCCTCGACCAGGACGCGCAGCAGGTCCTGGTCCTTCAGCAGGGGACTGTTGGCGATGACCGGACGGGCGATCTCGATCTCGTCCAGGGCCAGCATGGCGACCAGGGCGGGCGGGGCCCATTCGGCCTTGGCCAGGGCCTCGGACAGGGCCTTCCGGATATCGCGCTCGGCCTGCCGGGCCAGGATCATGAAGATGTCGCCCAGCAGGGGCGAGGCCTCGGCCCCCGGCGGGGTCGCGTCGCACAGGGCGGTGATGCCGAGCAGAAGCCGGCGGCGGTCCTCGGTCGACTTGGAGCGGGCCAGGTCCAGCAGGCGGGCCGCGGCCGACGCCTCACCCGTCTCTTCGGCGCGATAGGTCTGCATCTGCACGACAGCGGTCACGAGGCGGCTCCGGTCGGAGAAGGTCCGAGCGAGCGTCAGCTTGGCCGTCGGACGTGAAAACTCGGTTAATGAAGCCTGAATCGGCGGCGTTCTTGACCCAACCGGACGTTGGCGCGAGGGTCGCTCGAAACGATCCAGGAGACGCATCATGGCCGACGGTTCGACCCCCTCTCTGAAATCGCGCGTCTCGGCCGAGGAGTGGCAGGCCCGGGTCGACCTTGCGGCGCTGTACCGGCTGGTGGCTCTGCACGGCTGGGACGACATGATCTTCACCCACATCTCGGCGCGCGTCCCGGGGCCCGAGCATCACTTCCTCATCAACCCCTACGGCTACTATTTCGAGGAGATCACCGCCTCGTCCCTGGTGAAGGTCGATCTGGACGGCAACGTCGTCCAGGAGACGCAGAGCTTCATCAATCCGGCCGGCTTCACCATCCATTCGGCCATCCACGCAGCGCGCGAGGACGCCCATTTCGTCATTCATCTGCATACGGTGGCCGGTGTCGGCGTGGCGGCCCAGCAGGAAGGCCTGCTGCCGATCGGCCAGAACGCCTGCCTGTTGCAGCATCAGGTCGCCTATCACGGCTATGAGGGGCTGGCGCTTAACCACGACGAGCGCGAGCGGCTGGTGGCGGACCTGGGCGACAAGCCCCTGATGCTGCTTCGGAACCACGGGACGCTGGCGGTCGGTCAGACGGCGGCGGCGGCCTGGGTCGGCATGTTCTTTCTGGAGCGGGCCTGCGCCCAGCAGGTTGCGGCGCTCTCGGGCGGCCGCGAGCATGTCCTGATGGCCCCCGATGCCGCCCAGGCCGAGACGAAGGAACAGGGCAAGGGCATCGGCTTCATCTCCGGCCTGGCCTGGCCGGGCGCGCTCCGGCTGCTGGACCGGAAGTCCCCCGGCTACGACGCCTGATGCGTCTGGCCGTCATCGCGGGCGCGACGCTCGCGGTGGCTGCGGTTTCGTCGGCCCAGGCCAGCGCCTGGGCCCAGAAGAAGGGCCAGGCCCAGGTCATCGCCAAGGCCGAGGTCATGCGCGCGACCCAGGGCTATGACCGTTCAGGCGCCCCCCTGCCGCTGCCCGCTCCGCGCGAGGATCGGGCGGCGGGCGTCTTCGCCGAATACGGCCTGACGGACCGGATCACCCTGCAGCTGAAGGGCGACTGGCAGTCGGGCGAGGACGCCTTCGTCGACTATTCCGGACGCGGCCCGGTCGAGATCGGCCTGACCTGGCAGGCGTGGCGCGACGACCATGCCGCCGTCAGCCTCTATGCCGGCTATGCCGACGGCGGCCAGGGTCGCAACGCCGGCTATGCCGCGCCGGGCGTCGGGGACAGCGACTGGGAGGTCCGGGTCGCGGCCGGGCGGGGGTTCGGCGCGCCCGCGGCCGTCGCGGGTCGCTGGGGCGCGGACCGGATGTTCGTGGAGACGCAGCTGGCCCGGCGCAGGCGCGACGGCCTGCCCGACGAGGTCCGCGCCGACCTGACGGCGGGCGCGCATTTCGGCGCGGACTGGACGGTCCTGGTCCAGGCCTTCGGTGGCGTCACCGACGACGATGGGGCAAGATGGCTATCGGTCGAGACGTCGGTCGTCCGCCACCTGGGTCGCTGGAGCCTGCAGACGGGCTGGCGGCGAGCGGTCGCAGGACGCGAGACGCCCCTCGCCGCGGGGCCCGTCGTGGCGCTCTGGAGACGCTTCTGAGACCTGCGACCAATCGCGCGACGGAAACGGGAACGGTCAACGTTACAAACTGTTTAGGTTGCCTGACGTGGCGGAAACGTTATGGCCAACCGCTCCTTCAGCCTCCGAGACATGCGCGCGTGATCAAACGTCACTTCTTTCTCGTTGCCGCCGCCGTGGTGCTCGGTCTCATGATCGTGGCCGCCGTGCTGCGCGTCGCTTTCGCCGAGGACGAGGGCGCGGGTGGCGGCGGACCGGGCGGACCGGGCGGCGGACGCAGCCAGGCCGTGTCCGAAGCGGTGGTGACGCTGCGTCCCTTCAGCGACCAGATCGACGTCCTGGGCGTGGCCCGGGGCCGCCGTTCGGTCAACATCACCTCGGCGACGTCCGAGCTGGCGACCGCCGTGCTGTTCCAGGACGGCCAGAGGGTCGCCGCGGGCGCGCCGCTGGTCCGGCTGCAGGCCGGCGAGGAGGAAGCCTCCATCATTCAGGCCCGCGCCAACCTGGCCCAGGCTGAGCGCGAATACGAACGCTTCCGCGAACTGGCCGAGCGGGGCGTCGCCCCCCGCGTCTCCGCCGAGGACGCCGAAACCGCCGTCGAAACGGCGCGCGCCACCCTGACCGCCGCCCAGGCCCGACAGGGCGACCGCGTCATCCGGGCCCCGTTCGCCGGGGTCCTGGGCCTGTCGACGATCACGGCGGGCACCCTGATCAGCCCCGGGGCCGTGATCACCACTCTGGACGATATTTCCGTCATCCGCGTCGACTTCCCGGTGCCCGAACGGTACCTGAGCGTGCTGCGCGAGGGCCTGCCCATCACCGCGACGGCCGACGCCTATGGCGAAGACGCCTTCACGGGCCGCATCGCCCTGATCGACACCCGGATCAACGAGACGACCCGCGCCGTGACCGCCCGCGCCGAGTTCTCCAATCCCGGCGGCCGCATTCGTCCCGGCATGCTGATGCGCGTCGGCATCCAGGAGGGACAGCGACAAAGCCCGGCCGTGCCTGAATCCGCGGTCCAGTACGAGGGCGAGAGCGCCTTCGTCTACCGGATCGCCCCCGGAGAGAACGGCGCCACCGCCCAGCGCGTCGAGGTCGAGCCCGGCGCGGTCGAAGGCGGCTTCGTCGAGATCGTGTCCGGCCTGACCGCCAACGACCGGGTCGTCGGCTCGGGCCTGAACCGCATCCAGCCCAACGCTCCCATCCGCGTCGCCGGCGCGGGGGGCGAGGGCCAGGGACGCACGCCAGCAGGAGCGACCGCGCGATGATGCTCTCTGATGTCGCGGTCCGCCGCCCGGTCTTCGCCGCCGTGGCGGCCATCGTGCTGTGCGTCATCGGGGCGGCGGCCTTCTTCTTCCTGCCGGTGCGCGAACTGCCCGACGTCGACCCGCCCATCGTCTCGGTCTCGACCAGCTATGCCGGGGCCTCGGCCGAGGTCATCGAGAACCAGATCACCGAGCCCATCGAACAGCAGGTCGCGGGTATCCAGGGGATCGAGCGGATCTCCTCGACCAGCCGCGACGGCCGGTCCAACGTCACCATCGAGTTCGCCCTGGGCCGCGACATCGACGTCGCGGCCTCCGACGTGCGCGACCGCGTCAGCCGGGTTCAGGGCAATCTGCCCGACCAGGCCAATCCGCCCGAGGTCGCCAAGGCCGACTCCGACGGCCAGCCGATCATGATCCTGTTCCTCCGCTCAGCCACGATGAACCGGCTGGAGCTGACCGACTATGCCGACCGGTATCTGCTGGACCGGCTCGCGACCGTGCCCGGCGTCGCCCAGGTGCAGATCTACGGCGAGCAGCGCTACGCCATGCGGGTCTGGCTGAACCCCGAGGCCATGGCCGCGCGGGGCCTGACCGTCACCCAGGTCGAGCAGGCCCTGACCCGCCAGAACGTCGAGCTTCCCGCCGGCTCGCTGGAGTCGACGGACAAGGACTACACGATCCGGGTCGACCGCACCTATGCGCGCGCCGAAGACTTCGCCCAGCTCCCGATCAGTTCGACCGGCAACGCGTCCCAGACCTCGGCCGGCGCGTCCGGGGCCGTTTCCACCGGGGCCCAGCCGACCGGATCGGGCGCGCAGGGCGCGCTCCAGGGCCGGCCGGTCTACGTCACCCGCCTGGGCGACATCGCCCGCGTCGAGGAGGCTCCCGAAGAGACCCGCCGTCTGTTTCGCGGCAACGGCCTGGACCAGATCGGCCTGGCCGTGACCCGTCAGGCCCAGGCCAACGACCTCGAAATTTCCAAGGGCGTCACCGCCCTGGCCGAGGACATCCAGTCCAGCCTGCCGCCCGAGACGGAACTGGTCGTCGGCTCCGACAACTCGGTCTTCACCAAGCACGCGATCGAGGAAGTCTGGATCACCATCGGCATCGCCCTGGTGCTGGTGGCGTTGGTCAACTTCATCTTCCTGGGCACGCTTCGGGCGGCGCTGATCCCGTCTATCGTGGCGCCGATCTGCCTTCTCGCCACCTTCATCGTCCTGGCCCCCCTCGGCTTTTCACTGAACCTGCTGACCCTGCTGGCCCTGGTGCTGGCGATCGGCCTGGTCGTGGACGACGCCATCGTTGTGACGGAGAACATCCAGCGACGCCTGGATCACGGCGAGCCGCCCCTCGTCGCCGCCGAGCGTGGCACGCGTCAGGTCTTCTTCGCCGTGGTGGCCACCACGGTCGTGCTTCTGTCGGTGTTCGCCCCGCTGATGTTCCTGCCGGGCTACGTCGGCCGACTGTTCGTGGAACTGGCCGTGGCCATCTCCGCCTCGATCGCCTTCTCGGCCTTCCTGGCCCTGACCCTGTCTCCCATGCTGGCCTCCAAGATCCTGCGCCCCGCCTCGGGCGGGGGCTGGGTGGCCCGGCGGGTGGACCTCGCGATGGACAAGCTGAAGAACTCCTACGCCAACTCGCTGGACATGCTGGTCGGACGCCGCATCGCCGTGATCGGCGTGGCGGCGATGGTGCTGGTCATCGGCGGCGGGGCGGGCCTGATGTTCCTGAACCTGCCCAACGAACTGGTCCCGCCGGAAGACCGCGGCCGGGTCACCGTCCGCGTCCAGGGCCCCGAGGGCGCCGGCTTCGACTACACCCGCCAGATCATGCTGGGCCTCGAGCCCATCCTGGCCGAATACCGCGAGGCCGGAGAGGTGGAGAGCTTCCTGGTTTCCGCCCCCGGTTTCGGCGGCGGCAGCTTCAACTCCGGCAACGCCGTCATGGTGCTGAAGGACTGGTCCGAGCGCACCCGGTCTGCCGACGAGATCGCCCAGGAGATCAACGGCAAGCTGCGCGGCCAGGTCGATGCCCAGGTCAACGCCTCCACGCCCGGCGCTTTCCAGCGGGGCGGCGGCGGCGGCGGCAACTCCATCGACCTGGTGGTCACCGGCTCGGACTACAACGAGATCTTCCAGTGGCTGCAGCCCATCCTGCTGGCGTCGCAGGCCAATCCCGGCTTCTCGCGTCCGCGCCTGAACTACGAACCCAATTCGCCGCGCCTTCTGGTCGAGGTCGATCCCCAGCGCGCCGCCGCCCTCGGGGTGTCGTCCCAGGAGATCGGCCGCACGCTGGAGACGATGTTCGGCTCCCGCCGCGCCACCACCTATCTGCGCGGCGGCCAGGAGTATGACGTCATCCTTCAGACCGACCGCGAGCGGCGCTCGTCCCTGGCCGATCTGAACACCCTGTACGTCGGGACCGGTGGCGGGACCCTGGTGCCTCTGTCCTCCGTCGTCTCGACCGAGACGACCGGCGCGACACCGGATCGTCGCCGCCTGGATCGCCAGCGGGCCATCACCCTGCAGGCGGACCTCAACCCGGGCATGACCATCGCCGACGCCGTGGCCTTCATGGACGCCCAGGTCGCCCAGCAGCCGCAGGGCATCGTCAACATCCAGTACGGCGGCACGGCGCGCGACCAGCAAGAGGCGGGCGGGGCCGTTCTGGCCGCGTTCGGTCTGGCGCTGCTGCTGGTGTTCCTGGTGCTGGCGGCCCAGTTCGAGAGCTGGATCACCCCGGCGGTCATCATGCTGACGGTGCCGCTGGCCGCCGCCGGAGGGCTGTTCGGCCTGCTGATGGCGGGGTCCAGCCTGAACATCTATTCCCAGATCGGGCTGATCATCCTGATCGGGGTCGCGGCCAAGAACGGCATCCTCATCGTGGAGTTCGCCAACCAGCTGCGCGACCAGGGCCGGTCCATCAAGGAGGCGATCGTCGAAAGCTCGTCCCTGCGTCTGCGGCCGATCATCATGACCTCGATCGCCACCGCCTTCGGGGCCCTGCCGCTGATGCTGTGGCAGGGCGCGGGCGCCGGCAGCCGCCAGACCATCGGTGTGGTGATCTTCACCGGCGCGATGTTCGCGACCCTGCTGACCCTGTTCGTCGTGCCCGTGATCTACGGCGCCCTGGCCCGCTTCACCCGGTCGCCGGAATACACCGCCCGCAAGATCGAGGAGTGGGAAGCCCAGGAGCAGACCGCCAACGACCAGGTCCCGATCGCGGCGGAGTAGGGGGGCGCTGGCGTCTCCGCTGCGCCCTCTCCCTCTCCCTGAGGGAGAGGGCTTGAGGTTCGGAGAGCGCAGCGATCCGCAAACCGAAAGGGTGAGGGGTTTCCCTCTCACCGGCGGCGCGCCGACCAAGGGTTTCATCACAGCGAGCACGACGAGGTCACTACGGACACGGCGACACCGAGCGGACGGTCATGTCCCCGACCGCGCACCCCCCGCATCTCAGCAAGACAGGGCGGCTCCGCCGCCAAACCTTTTGGGCCCCCGCTCCCACCGGGGCCGATCGGCGTTGGGGACGCGCGCGCGGTCCCGTCGTGTCCGTTGTGAACCCGCTGTGCTCGTTGTGATGAACCTCTTTCGCGCCCCAAACCGCGCCCGTCCCGTCGAACGAAAAACTCACTCATCCGCGCTCGCCCGGATTCCCCCAACGATCTCAACGCCCGCCCCGCCCGAAGCCTCGCGAACGCGCCCTCATTGGCATGCG
>NZ_JBEGDD010000018.1:0-40371 GCF_040195595.1 Brevundimonas aurifodinae | reverse complement strand
CGACCTAACCCGACCTTAAGCGCGGTCGTGGCATAGCGACGGCCATGGATCGTCGCGCCCTTCTCGCCGCCCCCCTGCTGCTCGCCGCCGCGACCCCCGCCCTCGCGAGTGGCGGCGGCGGCGGCGCGACCGCCTCGACGGGGGGCTATCTCCGCTATCCCACGATCACGGCCACCACGATCCGCTCAGGCGGCCGCCGCGGCGTGATGACGGTCGAGACCGGCGTCGACGTCGCCGATCCCGCCATGCACCTGCGCGCCCAACAATCCCAGCCCCGGATGCGCGCCGTCTTCGCCATCCTGGTCCAGCGCGAGGCCGAGAGCCTGTTGCCCGGTGGGGTGCCCAACATCGACCGGCTGGCGGCCCAGCTTCAGTCGGCCGTCAACATCATCCTGGGCCAGCGCGGTGCCGCCAAGCTGCTGCTCGGCACGGTGATGATCGTCTGATCAGGGTCAAGACTTGAGGGTCGAACGTGCCCGCGCCCCTGCGTCGATCGCGGACCGCCCAAACCTCGCCCTCGACCCTCGCCCCTCGCCCCTAATCCTTCGTCGGGCTGACCGCGTTCGCATCGCCATAGGTCAGGGCCAGGAACACGTCTTCCAGGTCCGGGTCCTCGGTGGTGATGTCGGCGATCGTCACCCCGGCCGCGCGCACGGCCGCCAGCACCTGCTCCACCGACGACTGGCCCTTGCGATAGGTCACGGCGAAGGCTCCGTTCGGCCGGGCCGCCACCTCGAACCCTTTCAGCGCGGGCGGGGCCGGCAGGTCGCCCTCCGGCGTCACCACGACGTTTCGCGTGTCCAGCCGGCGCAGCAGCTGCGGCGTCGGCTCGCAGGCCACCACCTCGCCCCGGTTCATGATGGCGATGGTGTCGCACAGCTCCTGCGCCTCCTCCAGATAGTGGGTGGTCAACAGGATCGTCACGCCCTCGGCGTTGATGCGGCGGACGTATTCCCACAACTGGCGACGCAGCTCGACGTCCACCCCGGCCGTGGGCTCGTCCAGGATCAGGATCGGCGGATTGTGAACGAGCGCCTTGGCCACCATCAGCCGCCGCTTCATCCCGCCCGACAGGGCCCGGACATAGGCGTGCGCCTTGTCCGACAGACCCAGCGCCGCCAGCAGTTCGTCGGAGCGACGCTCGCCCGCCGGCACGCCATAGAAGCCCGCCTGCACCTCCAGCGCCTCGCGCGGGGTGAAGAAGACGTCGGCCACGATCTCCTGGGGCACGACCCCCAGGGCGGCGCGGGCGTCTCGGGGGCGTTCGTCGATGTCGCGGCCCCAGATCGCGGCGGTGCCGCCGGTCTTGTTGACCACGCCGGCCAGGATGTTGATCAGCGTCGACTTGCCCGCGCCGTTGGGCCCCAGAAGCCCGAACATCGAGCCACGCGGAATGACCAGGTCCACGCCCCTCAGCGCGGTCTTGGGCGGGGCCTTCTTGGAGCCGGCATAGGTCTTCTCCAGCCCGCGCACCTCGATGGCGTTGACGGGCAGGGCATCGGTCTCGGTCATGCAGTCTTTCGGGAAGAGGGGGCTTTCGGGGCGGGGTAGGGGCTTTCGGCGGCGCGCCGTGGGGTCTAGTTATGCGCGCCCGCCTCTCGCGCCAAGACCACGGACCGATCTATGCCGCCGCGCCACCCCGAAGCCCTCGTTCCTCCGCCCGAGGAGATCGTCGTCGCCACCAAGCGGGTGGCCTGCGACGGCGGCGGCGTGCTGGGCCATCCGCTGGTCTATCTCGACATGGGTGGCGAGGATTTCGTCGAGTGCGGCTACTGCGACCGCCGGTTCGTGCTGGCCTCGGACGGCCACCGCGAGAACGAATATCTGGACCCGGCGGCGCGGGGTCCGGGGGCTCACTAGCACGCCTGCCCCGCCGCCCAGCCCGAGCTCCAGGCCCACTGGAAGTTATAGCCGCCCAGCCAGCCGGTGATGTCGACGACCTCGCCGATGAAGAACAGGCCGGGCACGGATTTGGCCTCCATCGTCCTCTGGTCGAGATCGTCCGTCGAGACCCCGCCCAGGGTGACCTCGGCGGTGCGGTAGCCCTCGGAGCCGACCGGCTTGACGGTCCAGGCGTTCACCGCCGCCTCAAGCCGGGCCAACACCTTGTCGCCGACCTCGGCCAGCTTGCCGTTTGCCCCCTCGCGCGCGGTCAGAGTCTCGGCCAGGCGGCGGGGCACGATGGCGGACAGGGCGGTGTGGACGGCCTGTTTGCCGCCGTTCTCGGCCTTCCTCGCTTTCAGCCGCTCCAGCACCGGCACGCCCGGGGCCATGGCCACGGTGATCGCCTCGCCCTCGCGCCAATAGCTGCTGATCTGCAGGATGGCCGGGCCGGACAGGCCCCGGTGGGTAAAGAGGATCGCCTCCTCGAACCGGGCCTTGCCCGCCGTCACGACGGCATCGACCGCCACCCCGGCCAGCGGCGTCATCTGCTCCAGCAGTCCGGCCTCGAACGTCAGGGGCACCAGCGCCGGTCGCGTCTCGGTCAGGGTCAGGCCGAACCGCCGCGCCACGTCATAGCCCCAGCCCGTCGCCCCCATCTTGGGGATCGACTTTCCGCCTGACGCCACGACCAGACTGGCGCAGGAGACGGTCGACCCGTCGGACAGCGTCAGGGCGAATCCCCCGGGGGACCGCTCCAGCGTCTCGACCGCCGTTCCGAGCCGAAGTTCGGCCCCCACATCCCGCATGTCGTCGGTCAGCATGCGGACGATCTGCTTGGCGCTGTCGTCGCAGAACAGCTGGCCCAGGGTCTTCTCGTGCCAGGCGATGCCGGCCTTATCCACCCGGGCGATGAAGTCGGCGGGGGTGTAGCAGCCCAGCGCCGACGCCGCGAAGCGCGGGTTGGCCCCCAGCAACCGGTCGGTCCGCCCGGCGTCCAGATTGGTGAAGTTGCAGCGCCCGCCGCCACTGATGCGGATCTTCTCGCCCGGCGCGCGGGCGTGATCGACGACCAGCACGCGCCGTCCGCGCCGCCCGGCCTCGATGGCGCACATCATCCCCGCCGCGCCCGCGCCGACGATGACGACGTCGTAGGTCTGGGGGCGTGGGCTCACAGCGACCGCAGGAAGGCGATCAGGGCCGCGTTGACCTCATCGGGTCGCTCCTGTTGCAGCCAGTGACCGGTGCCCGGCAGGACGGTCTGTGACCGCAGATCGGTCAGCCAGTCCTTCAGCCCCGCCTCGTGCTGACCGGCGTAGTGGCGCACAGGGTCCCGCTCGCCGACCATGAACATCGACGGCTGGGCGATCTTGCGCCCCTGCAGGAAGGCGGTCAGCGCCCAGTTGAGATCGAGACAGCGGTACCAGTCGATCGGCCCCTTGAAGCCCGAGGCGGTGAAGGCGGCGACGTATTCGGCGAAGTGATCTTCGCTCATCCACGGCGGCAGGGTGGCGTCGTCGGGGACTTCGGACAGGAAGTCGTGGCCCGGCGCGATGAAACCGGTGGACTGTCGTCCGTCCGGCGTCGCGCCGTCGTACGAATAGAAGCCCTTCCTCAGGCCCGTCGCGACATCGGCCTCGAAGATGTGGTGGGCGTCCGGCGCCTGGAACTGGTTCATGTACAGCTCGCCCCGGCCGAGCCGCTTCGAGATCGCGGCCATCGCTGGTGTCGGCGGCCCCGACGCGCGACGCGGCTGGAACGGCACCGACAGACCCGCCACCGCCGTGAACACATCCGGCCGCATCAGGGCGCAGTGCCAGGCGACCGGCGCGCCCCAGTCATGGCCGACGACCGTGCAGCTCTGGTGGCCGAGGGCCCGCACCAGATCGACCATGTCGCCGACCAGATGCAGGATGGTGTACGAACCGGTCTCGAAGGGCTTGTCGGTCCCGCCATAGCCCCGCATGTCCGGAGCGACCGCGCGATGACCGGCCTTGGCCAGGGCGGCTACCTGCGCGCGCCAGCTGATCCCCAGCTCCGGGAAGCCGTGGATCAGCAGGACCAGCGGCGCCGAGCCGTCGTCCGGACCGGCGTCCAGCACTTGCTGCGTCAGGCCGTCGGTCTTCAGCTGGTGGGTCTTCATGCGGCTTGATGTCCGTAGGGATGCAGCGCCAGGCTGGTGGAGGAGCGGGGCACGCCGACCCCTGTCTGACGAAAGATGATGGGCCTTCCCCGACGCTTTGTCAGGGGGCGGAAGTGTCCTACACCACCGCCAACAACGCGGGCATTCCGCCTGCGATTGGGGGAGTTTTCTTTCATGCGTAATCTGTTCCTCGCCGTGGCCGTCGCCGCGGCCTTCGCCCTGCCCGCGTCGGCCCAGACCGGCTCGGTCTCGTTCTCGATCGTCAACAACTCCAACGCCACGATCGATTCGATCCTGTACGGCCAGTCGTCGTCCGACGAATGGAGCGACAACATCCTCGACTACCAGGTCGAGCCCGGCGACACCGTCGAGGTCACCGTCGACGACGGTCTCGAGGACTGCATGTATGACTTCTACTACACCTTCGACGATGGCTCGGACTACGTCGAACGCGTCAACATGTGCGAGATCGACGGCACCGAGTTCGAGTTCACCGGCTCCTGATCCGACGACCTCTCGAGACGAAGACGGCCCCGGGAGCGATCCCGGGGCCGTTGTCGTTCAGGCTTGTCGTCGGGATCAGGCCGCGGCCTTCACCCCGGCGAAGTTGCCGTAGAAGGTCTCGCCCCTGGCCGCCATGTCGCGCAGCAGCTGAGGCGGGCTGAACCGCTCGCCGTACCGTGCGGCGTACTCGTCGGCCTGCTCGACGAAGGCCTTGGTGCCCATCTGGTCGATCATGGTGATCGGGCCGCCGGTCCAGGGCGCGAAGCCCCAGGCCAGGATGGCACCGACGTCGGCCTCGCGCGGATCGTCGATCACGCCCTCTTCCCAGCAGCGGGCGACCTCGACGGCCTGGCGGAACAGCAGACGGCGCTTCTGGTCCTCGACCAGTTCGGGCGTCGAGTCGTTGATCGTCACCGGGGCCAGTTCGGACAGGCCCTTCCACAGGGTCTTGGGCTTGGCGTCATAGTCGTAGAACCCCTTGCCGTTCTTGCGTCCGTAACGGCCCAGGTCCTCGACCATGGTCTTGACGATCGTCCAGCCGGGCAGGGGCACATAGGCGTCGCCCAGGTCCTCGGCCGTCTGTTTGGCGATCTTGACCGACAGGTCCAGCGCCACGTCGTCGTGCATCTCCAGCGGCCCACGCGGCATGCCGGTCATGCGGCCGATGTTGTCGATCATGGCCGGTGCATAGCCCTCCTCCAGCATGGCCAATCCTTCCGCGACATAGGTGCCGAAGCAGCGGCTGGTGTAGAAGCCACGGCCATCCTCGACGACGATCGGGGTCTTCTTGATCTTCATGACGTAGTCGAGCGCCTTGGCCAGGGCCTCCTGGCCGGTCTTCTCGCCCATGATGATCTCGACCAGCATCATCTTGTCGACGGGCGAGAAGAAGTGGATGCCGATGAAGTCCTCGGGGCGCACCGAGGCCTCGGCCAGGCCGGTGATCGGCAGGGTGGAGGTGTTGGATCCGAACACGGCGCCGGGCGTCAGCTGGGCCTCGGCGCGCCGGGTCACATCGGCCTTGATCTCGCGGTTCTCGAACACCGCCTCGATCACCAGGTCCGAGCCCTTGATGTGGTCATAGTCCGTGGCCGGCACGACCATGGCCAGGAGAGCGTCGTACTTGTCCTGGGTCAACTGTCCGCGCGACAGGCGCTTCTTCAGCAGGTCCTCGACATGGGCCTTGCCCTTGTCGGCGGCGTCCTGATCGCGGTCGATCAGGATGGTCTGGATGCCCGCCATGGCGTTCACATAGGCGATGCCCGCGCCCATCATGCCGGCGCCCAGGACGGTGACCTTCTTGGGATCCGACTGGGGCACGTCCTTGGGCCGCACCGCGCCCTTGTCCAGCTCCTGCTTGGACAGGAACAGCGACCGGATCATCCCCTGCGCCTGCGGCGTCATCAGGGTCTTGATGAAGTAGCGGGTCTCGATGCGCAGCGCGGCGTCCATCGGCACCTGCACGCCCTCATAGACCGCCTTCATCAGGTTCACGACGGCCGGATAGTTGCCGTAGGACTGTTTCCTCAGCATGGCGTTGCCGACCAGGAAGTTCTGGATGCCGGCCGGGTGATAGGGGCCGCCGCCGGGCAGTTTGAAGCTCTTGTCGTCCCACGGCTGGGCCGCCTTGCCGCCGCCCTTGATCCAGGCCTTGGCGGCCTCGACCTCGGTTCCGGCGGGCACGACCTCATGCACGATGCCCGCGCCCTTCGCGTCGTTGGGACGGAAGGACTTGCCCTCGCTCATGGCCATCATGGCCGCCTGGACGCCGACCAGGCGCGTCAGGCGCTGGGTGCCGCCGCCGCCGGGGAACAGGCCGACCTTGATCTCCGGCAGGCCCAGCTGGATCTTCGGGCTGTCGCCGACCACGCGGTAGTGACAGGCCAGCGTCAGTTCCAGACCGCCGCCCAGCGCCAGGCCGTTGATCGCCGCCGCCACAGGCTTGCCGCAGGTCTCGAGCGCCCGCAGCGCCCCGTTCAGCTTCCAGCCGGCGTCATAGGCGTCCTGCAGAGAGCCGCCGGTCAGCATGCCCGCAGCCATGTCGCCCAGGTCCGCCCCGGCGCAGAAGCCGGAGGTCTTGCCCGAGGTCAGCACCGCGCCCTTGATGGCGTCGTCCGATTTGATGCGTTCGACCACCTGCGGGATCTCGGCCATGACCGAGCCGGTCAGGGTGTTCATCGAGCGGCCCGGCACGTCGAAGGTGACCAGGGCGATGCCGTCGGCGTCGACGTCGATCTTGAAGTTTTCCATTGGCCGAAGGCCCTTCATTCTGAAACGTCGGCGTGTGGGCCGACCGGTTTCGGTTCATCACGGCGAACACGGCGTAGGCACGGAGGACACTGCGATCGGTGCGCGCTGTGATCGCCGTGTCTTCGCTGTGGTCGCCGTGATGAACCCCTTTATTGACCGCTGGCGCGCTCGATGTAATCAAACGCGCTCGATGACTGTGGCGGTGCCCATGCCGCCGCCGATGCACAGGGTGATCAGGGCGGTCGACTTGCCCGACCGCTCCAGCTCGTCCAGCACGGTGCCGGTGATCATGGCGCCGGTGGCCCCCAGGGGGTGACCCATGGCGATGGCGCCGCCGCAGACGTTGATCTTGTCGTGATCGATGTCCAGCGCCTGCATGAAGCGCAGCACGACGGCGGCGAAGGCCTCGTTCAGCTCATACAGGTCGATGTCGGTCGCGTTCATGCCCAGCTTGGCCAGCAGCTTGTTGGCCACGAACTCGGGGCCTGTCAGCATGATGGACGGCTCCGACCCGATCGAGGCGGCGCCCACGATGCGGGCGCGGGGCTTCAGGCCCAGGGCCTTGCCGGCCTCCAGGCTGCCGATCAGCACGCCCGCCGATCCGTCGACGATGCCGGAGGAGTTGCCCGGGGTGTGGACGTGGTTGACGCGCTCGACCTCGGGGTAGCGCTGGTTGATCACGCTGTCGAAGGCCATCTCGCCCATCATGGCAAAGGAGGGGTTCAGCGCACCCAGCGTCTGCATGTCCGTGTTCGGACGGATGGTCTCGTCGCGGTCCAGGATGGTCAGGCCCAGCTGGTCGCGCACCGGCACGACCGAGTTCTTGAAGCGCCCTTCGGCCCAGCTCCTCGCCGACCGCTTGTGGCTCTCGACCGAATAGGCGTCGACGTCGTCGCGCGACATGCCCCACTTGGAGGCGATCATGTCGGCCGAGACGCCCTGAGGCACGAAATAGGTCGAAAACGCGCTGGACGGATCGACCGGCCAGGCCCCGCCGTCACTGCCCATGGGCACGCGGCTCATGGCCTCGACCCCGCCGCCGACGGCGAACTCGGCCTCGCCCGACTTCACCTTGGCCGCCGCCATGTTCACGGCCTCCAGGCCCGAGGCGCAGAAGCGGTTGATCTGGACGCCCGCGACCGTCTGCGACCAGCCGGCGTTCAGCACGGCGGTGCGGGCGATGTCGGCGCCCTGTTCGCCCACCGGCGAGACGCAGCCCAGGATGACGTCGTCGACCTTGGAGGTGTCCAGCCCGTTGCGGTCGCGCAGATTCTCCAGCACCTGGGTGGCCAGCGACAGGGCGGTGATCTCGTGCAGCGACCCGTCCTTCTTGCCCTTGCCGCGCGGCGTGCGTACCGCGTCGTAGATATAGGCTTCGGTCATTTGGTGCGGCTTCCCTTTTGGGTCCCTACCGCTCGGCGCCCCAATCGCGTTTTGGGCGCCTCGCTGCTTGAGGGACGGAGGACGGATGCGATGTTGGCTCTAAAGCCGACGTTTACGTCAACGTCAAGATAAGAGTTACCCTGACACGGAACGGCCGCGCTCGTGCGACATTGATCCCGATCATGATACGCCCCCTGTCCGCCCTCGTCGCCGCCTGTCTGACCGCCGCCTGCGCCCCCGCCGATCCGGGCGGTCCACGCTGGATCGAGCCCGCGTCTCCCGACGCCCGGGTGGCCATCCCCACCCCGCCGCCGCGCGACGGCCGGCCCTCAGATCAGAACGAGGCGCGGGTTCTTGCGGCCCACAACGCCGAACGGTCCGAGCAGGGCGTCGCGCCCTTGGTCTGGAGCGAGGACCTGGAAGCCGAGGCGCGCGGCTGGGCCCGCGAACTGATCGCCACGGGCCGCTTCGCCCACGACCCGCGCCCGCACGGTCACGGCGAGAACCTGTGGACCGGTTGGGGCGGCCGCGTCTTCACGCCCGAGGAGATGGTCGAGGACTGGATCGCGGAGCGGGCGGACTATCGCCCCGGCGTCTTCCCGAACGTCAGCCGCACCGGCGACTGGACGGCGGTCGGCCACTACACCCAGCTGATCTGGTCGGGCACGACGCATGTCGGCTGCGCGATCGAGACGCGCGACGACCAGCAGCTGCTCGCCTGCCGCTACTCGCCCCCTGGAAACATCGACGGCCGGCGTCCGCTCTGACGCCGGCCGTCTGGTCGCCAGCGGGCCTCTCGATCAGGCCGCCTGCTGCATCGCCTCGGCGTTGACGGCCGCGTCGGCGATCGCCGTCAGGTCGGTGTCGGTCTGGCTCTCTTCCTGCAGGGTCTCATCCAGCAAGGCGGCGGCGTCCTTCATGCCGAGCACCAGGGCCCAGCGCTTCAGCGTGCCGTAGCGGGTGATCTCATAGTGTTCGACCGCCTGGGCCGCCGCCAGCAGGCCGGCATCCAGCGCCGCCGTGCCCTTGTACTCCTCGGCGATCTCGTCGCCCTCGGCCAGGATGCCTTCGATGGCGTCGCAGGTCTTGCCGCGCGCCGGCTTGCCGATGATGTCGAACACCTGCTGCAGCCGCTCGATCTGACCTTCCGTCTGGCCGATGTGCTTTTCGAAGGCGGCCTTGAGTTCCGGCGACTGCGCCGCGCGAACCATCTTCGGCAGCGACTTCAGGATCTTGCGCTCGGCGTAATAGATGTCCTTGAGCGTGTCGTGGAACAGGGTGTCTAGGGTCTTGTCGGCCATGGGTCGGCTCCTTCCAGCGGGGGTGAGCCGGTGGAACGAAGGCGGTCCTCGCCGGTTCCGACGGCGAAGCTTAGATTTTACAGTAGGTTACAGCCGCGCTTGCTCGCGCTCAGGCCGCCTTGGCCCAGGCGGCCGAGGCCTCGGCCAGGATCTCCAGCGACCGCACCCGCGCGCCGTGGTCCCAGATCTGGCTGGTGATCATCAGTTCGTCGGCCCCGGTGCGCTCCACGAACGCCCGCACCTGGTCACGCACGGTCGCCGGCCCGCCGACGGCCGAGCATGACAGGGCCTGATCGATCATGGCCCGCGCGGCCGGATCGAGCCGCTCGGCATAGCCCTCGACCGGCGCAGGCAGCTTGCCGGGCCGCCCGGTCCTCAGATTGACGAAGGCCTGCTGGACCGAGGTGAACAACAGCCGCGCCTCATCGTCCGTCTCGGCGGCGAAGACGTTGAAGCCCAGCATGACATGGGGCCGGTCCAGCCGCGCCGAGGGTCGGAAGGTCTCGCGATAGAGGCGGATCGCCGCCATCATGTCGCCGGGCGCGAAATGGCTGGCGAAGGCGAAAGCCAGGCCCAGATGCGCCGCCAGCTGGGCGCCAAAGGTCGAGGACCCCAGGATCCAGATCGGCACGTCCTGCCCCTCGCCGGGGTTGGCGCGCAGCCGCTGGTCCTCGGCCGCCGGCTCGAACCAGTGCATCAGCTCCATCACGTCCTGGGGAAAGCTGTCGGCGTCGCCCGCCCGATCGCGCCTCAGCGCCCGCGCGGTGGCCATGTCCGACCCCGGCGCCCGGCCCAGCCCCAGGTCGATCCGACCGGGATACAGCGCCGCCAGCGTGCCGAACTGCTCGGCGATCACCAGCGGCGCATGGTTGGGCAGCATGATCCCGCCGGCCCCGACCCGGATCGTCTTCGTCGCCGCCGCCACCGCCCCGATCACCACCGACGTCGCCGCCGAGGCGATCCCCGCCATGTTGTGATGCTCCGCCAACCAGTACCGCCGATAGCCCAGCCGCTCGGCGTGGCGGGCGAGGTCTATGGTGTTGGCGAGGGAACGGGAGACGTCGGAGCCCTCGGGCACCGGGGCGAGGTCGAGGATGGAGAGGGCGGTCATGTCACCCAAATGGGCGCGGGGCGGAGGGCAGATAAGGAGCGACCCGCCCTCTCCCTCCGCTCAAATGCATACGCCTCGAAGGGCCGCTAGGGGGAGCGGACACTCGGCAGCCTCGGTCAGGACCGGTCAACCCGACCTTTTCCCGTGTTCGCCCATTTTCTGAACAGGGGCAAAAGCTCCAGATACACATCGATGAAACGATCATCGCCGCCATGGCGGGAGGCCCGTGCTGCGAAAAAGAGTTCGTTTCGGATGTCGCGAAGCGCGGCGCGCTTCTTAAGCTGCGCTGATGCCGCCGACGCCTCGAAGGAACCCAGTTCCTCGTATCCATTGAAGGAAAGCGCAAAGCTCCAGATGGCTTCTGGATCACCCTCGTCTGGGAGTTAATAGGTCCATCTCAATCACCCGTCTGCTGCGGGAAGCGCCGCCATGAAACAGCTAGACAAAGATTTCCTCGCTCCGCGACGATGCCTCCGCGAACCCGTCCCCGAAATCTTTGAAGCCGCAGGCTATCTCAGCCTAGCCGTTGAGGCTCACTTGAGCGGAAACCGCAGCGGTGCAGCACACATGATTGGTCGAGCAAATCAACCGGCCATAAGGGATTGGGTAGCGCCGCTCCTTGGCTCGGTCGCAACCTACCCTGATCGAGCAGATTATGTCCGGTACCGCCCAGTCCCTGCCGCCCCCCCGGTTCTCAGCAAATCCGTGAGGGTCGCCGTCAGGATGCCAAACGCTGAGCAGCAGGCGGAGTTGATACGGCAGCAGGGACGACACTGTGGGTTCTGTCACATCCCCCTCATCAGTGCGGATGTCCGGAAGGCGCTGGTGCGAGCGTATCCAGGAGTAGCAACGTGGGGTGCGAAGAACGCGGATTGTCACTCTGCCTTGCTGTGTATGTGGCTGCAGTTCGATCACTTACTCCCGCACAGTCGAGGCGGCGGCAACGACCTCTCGAACATCCAAATTACATGCTCAGGCTGCAACTATGGGCGGATGGCGCTCACGCTCGAAGAGGTCGGGCTTTTGAACCCGCGTCTCCACCCTCGGCGGGGTTCAGATTGGGATGGGCTAGAGCGGTTTCTGTCTGCCGCTGCCTAAACCACCCCTTGCCCTCGTACTGGAGTGTCGCAGCCCCGCTTCAGATCCGGCGCATCGCCTCCTCGGTGAACAGCCGCACGGCCTCGTCCAGGCTGACCACCGTCTGCTCCTGAGACCCCAGCCGCCGGATCGCCACCTCGCCCTTCTCGGCCTCGGACCTGCCGACCACGGCGATGACCGGGACCTTGCTGACCGAGTGTTCGCGCACCTTGTCCCCGACCTTCTCGATCCTCAGGTCACGCTCGACCCGCAGATGGGGACGATCTCAACGCCCGCTATGCAGCCCGGGATTCCACAGGCACGGCCGCCAGGCGAAGCCCCAGCGCATGGACGGCCCGGTTCAAGCGGCCCGCGAAGTCCAGGGATGGGTCCTCCGGCAGGTTTTTCGCCCGTTCGATCGTCGCCACGGCACGGGCGGTGACTTTCGGATCATCGATCGCGAGCATTTCCTCCAGATAGCCTGCGATATCCTCGTCGTCCTTGAAGAAATCCACGACGTCGAAGGGATAGGTCTTGGTCGCCATCACAGGTCCAGGTCCCGCGCCAATCGCTTGGCCTTTGCAATGTCTCGATCCTGGCTGCTTTTGTCGCCGCCAAGCAGAATGACGACGATCATGTCACCGCGTCTGGCGAAGTATAGGCGATAACCCGGCCCGGCGTGAATCCTCAGTTCTCCGACGCCCTCGCCGACCGGCCTCCAATCGCCGAAGTGTCCGTCCGCGAGGAGATCCAGGCGAGAGAACACGCGACGTCTCGCGACCCTGTCGCGCAGTCCGTCGATCCAGTCGCGCGCCTGGTCGGTGTAACGGATGTCCAGCGTCATCTGAGGTCCGGGGGCGTCGCCTCCTCGGTCAGAATCCGCACCGCCTCGTCCAGGCTCACCACCGTCTGCTCCTGCGAGCCCAGCCGCCGGATCGCCACCTCGCCCTTCTCGGCCTCGGAGCGGCCGACGACGGCGATGACCGGGACCTTGCCGACCGAGTGTTCGCGCACCTTGTAGCCGACCTTCTCGTTCCTCAGGTCGGTTTCGACCCGCAGGCCCGCGGCCTTGAACCGGGCGGCGACCTGATGGGCATAGTCGTCGGCGTCCGAGGTGATGGTCGCCACCACGGCCTGGACAGGTGCCAGCCACAGGGGGAAGGCCCCAGCGTAGTTCTCGATCATGATGCCGATGAACCGCTCGAAACTGCCCAGGATGGCCCGGTGCAGCATGACCGGCCGGTGCTTGGCCCCGTCCTCGCCGACGTATTCCGCGCCCAGCCGCTCGGGCAGGACATAGTCCAGCTGGATGGTGCCGCAGGTCCATTCGCGGCCGATGGCGTCCTTGACCACGAAATCCAGTTTGGGCGCATAGAAGGCGCCGTCGCCCTCGGTGACGACCGGCTCGGTCCCGGCGGCGCGCGCCGCCTCCGCCATCAGGGCCTCGGCCTTGTCCCAGAATTCGTCCGAGCCCGCGCGCGTCTCGGGCCGGGTGCCCAGGCTGATGTAGGCCGTCTCCATGCCCAGGTCCGCGTGGACCGACCGGGCGAGCGCGATGAAGTTCGACGTCTCCTCGACGATCTGGTCCTCGCGGCAGAAGATGTGGGCGTCGTCCTGGGTGAAGCCGCGCACCCGCATCAGGCCGTGCAGCGAGCCGGACGGCTCATAGCGGTGGCAGGCCCCGAACTCGGCCATCCGCAGCGGCAGTTCGCGATAGGATCTCTGGCCGATGCCGAAGATCTGGACGTGGCCGGGGCAGTTCATGGGCTTGAGCGACAGCGTCTCGCCCTCCACCGTCTCGCAGACGAACATGTTGGGCCGGTACTTCTCCCAGTGGCCCGAGGCCTCCCAGAACTTGCGGTCCAGCACCTGGGGCGTCTTGACCTCGACGTAGCCGGCGGCGTCCAGGCGGCGGCGCATATAGGCCTCGATCACCTGCCACAGCACCCAGCCCTTGGGGTGCCAGAAGACCATGCCCCGGCCCTCTTCCTGCATGTGGAAGAGCTCCATCTGGCGGCCCAGCTTGCGGTGATCCCGCTTCTCGGCCTCCTCCAGCCGCTTCAGATAGGCGTCCAGGTCCTCCCTGGTCGCCCAGGCGGTGCCGTAGATGCGCTGAAGTTGCTCGCGATTGCTGTCGCCGCGCCAATAGGCGCCGGCCAGCTTGGTCAGCTTGAAGGCCTTGCCGACATGGCGGGTGGAGGGGAAATGCGGCCCCCGGCACAGGTCGATCCATTCCCCTTGTCTGTACAGGGTGATGGTCTCGGTCTCGGGCAGGTCGCGGATCAGCTCGGCCTTGAAGCTCTCGCCCCGCGCCTCGAAGAACAGGATGGCCTCGTCACGGTCCCAGACCTCGCGCTCGAATCTGGCGTCCCGGTCGATGATCTTCGCCATCTCTTTTTCGATGGCGGCGAAGTCGTCGGTCGAGAAGGGCGTCTCGCGGGCGAAGTCGTAATAGAAGCCGTCCTCGATGGCCGGGCCGATCGTGACCTGGGTGCCGGGGAACAGGCTCTGCACCGCCTCGGCCAGCACATGGGCCGCGTCGTGGCGGATGGTGTACAGCGCCTCGGGGTCGTCGCGCATGATCAGGCGGAACGATCCGCCCGTCTCCAGCACCCGGTTCAGGTCCCGCTGCTCGCCGTTCAACTCGGCCAGCACGGCCTTCTTGGCCAGGGAAGGCGAGATGGCGTGGGCCACGTCGCGCGCGGTCGAACCGGCCGGATAGTCTCGTGTGGCACCGTCGGGAAAGGTCAGCTGGATCATGGGGTCTCGGTCTCGACTGGCGGGACCGGGTCGTATCCCGAACCGCCGAAGGGGTGGCATCTACACAGTCGCCGCACGGTCAGCCAGCCGCCCTTGCGAAGGCCGTGCTGGATCAGGGCGTCGCGGCCATAGTCCGAACAGGTCGGCAGGAACCGGCACGACTGTCCGAAGACGGGGCTCAGCGTCAGCTTGTAGCCCCGATGGGCCGCGCGGACGCCGCGTTCATAGAGGGAGCCTGAACTCATGATCTTGCCGCTCATCCCGGCGAAAGCCGGGACCCAGTTCTTTGGGCGATGATTGTGCGGGTAGCCCACGCTCGCGATCCGGCGCAATGCCTCACGAAAGCACTGGGTCCCGGCTTTCGCCGGGATGAGCGGAGAAGAGAGTTCAAGCCGCGCCGGCGAGTCTGGTTCGGGCGGCCTGCGCGGCCTGCACCGCTTCCAGCGTCGCCTCCACCGCGACCATCGTCGAGGCATGCCGCGCCGGATAGTCCGCGACCTGCTTCAGCACCCGCAGCCCCTCGAACCGGCCGGACGGGCCCTCGCCGCCGAACTTCAGCATGGCCGCCATGGCGTCGCGCGCCTCGGTCAGGTCCTGGACCGTCGCGCCGATCACGCTCTCGCCCAGCACACCGGCGGCGGCCTGACCGAGCGCGCAGGCCTTCACGTCCTGGGCGAAGTCGGCGATCCTGCCCTGATCGTCCAGCACGACATCCACGGTCGCCCGCGACCCGCACAGTTTCGCCACCCGCTCGCCGGTGCCCTCGGGCGAGGCCAGCCGTCCCGCATGGGGCAGGTTGGCCGCCAGCGTCAGGATCCGTGCGCTGTAGAGGTCGTCGATCATGGCCCCGATATAGGCTCCTGGACCGGTCCGGAAAAGCGGTGCCGATCACGCGGATTTCAGCAGGGGTGATTTGGCAGCGGGTCCCTGGCTGACTAGCGTCCGCGCTTCCCCGACGCCTGTGTGTTGAAACGACAAGGAATTCCCATGCGCCTCACCCTGATCGCCGCCGTCTCCGCCGCCGCCGTCCTGGCCGCCGCGCCCGCCTTCGCCGCGATCCAGACGACCTACACCGACGCCCAGCTGGAAGCCTTCGCCTCGGCCATGGTCGATGTCCGCGCCGCCGCCCCGACCGACGGATCGGCTCCGAACGCCGAACAGCAGGCCGCCATGGCCAGCGCCGTCGAGGCCTCCGGCCTGACGCCTGACGAGTTCAATGCCCTGGCGACCACGGTCTCGACCGACACCGTGCTTCAGGCCCGCCTGGCGCTGCTGGACGCTCCGGAGCCGGTGCCCGGTTCAGTCGCGGCCGGGGTGACCGACGCCGAGGTCGAACAATTCTCGTCCGCCATGGTCAATGTCCGCGCCGCCGCTCCGGCCGACGGCTCGACGCCCACGACCGAACAGGCCGCCGCCATGGCCGCCGCCGTCTCGGCCTCGGGTCTTTCGACCGACCGGTTCAACGAGATCGCCACCGCCGTGTCCCAGGACGCTCACCTGCGCGCCCGGGTGCGGCTGGCGGACGCCCAGCGCGGCTGATCTAGGGGGTCTGCAGCGAGCCCCAGGTGCGGGCCGAGGCCTGGTCGGACGGCGAAACGGCCGTCGTGGCGAGGGCTCGACCCTGCCCCTGGGCCCGTAGCCATTGCAGGTTCCGCTCGGCCGCCTCGGGCGGCAGGTCGCGCCGGATGATCTGCTCGGCCTCGGACATCTTGCCCTGCAGCCCCAGCGTCATCGCCAGGTTCAGCCGCATCTGCAGCGTCGCGGTCGGCTGGGCCACGGCCCGACGCAGCATCGCCTCGGCCCCGGCGGCGTCGCCGCTGGTGGCCAGCGCCATGCCGGCGTTGGTCAGGATGTTCGGATTGTCGGGCGATATCGCCAGGGCGCTGTGCCAGGCCGCATGCGCGTCCTCGGCCCGGCGCACCTGCTGATAGGCCACGCCCAGCAGCGACAGCGGCCGCCAGTCGTTCGGGGCCAGGTCCCGCGCCTGTTCCAGCGGCTGGATGCCATAGAAGGCCTGCCCCCGCGCGATCTCGGCCCGGCCCGCTTCCAGCATGGCCTCGATGTTGGCCGGCTGCAGCGTCAGCACCTGCCGCGCGGTTTGAGCGGCCTGTTCATGCTGGCCCAGCTGACGCAGGGCCTCGGCCAGTTCGACCCCGGCGACGGGGTCCAGCGGATTGACCTCCATCTCGCGCGACCAGAAGACCGAGCGGGCCAGCGGGTCCAGCCGGTTGTAGGCGGCGCGCTCCTCGGCCGAGGCGGGCTGGCGGGGTGCCGGCGCGACGGGCTGGGCGGCCTGGGCCTGCGCCGCGCCCTGAGCCGTCTGGGCCAGCGTCGGCGAGGCCACGGCGACCCCGAGGGCGGCGATTAGGATTGAGGTTCTGACGCCGTTCAGCGACATGGTGCGGACCGATCCGGATGTCTGACGCGCTCCAGAGTCCGTGGTTCGCGTCAAGCATTGGTTAATCTGACAAAGGCCCGACATGTCCGTCCTGTCACCCGATCCCATCGTCGCCACCGATGCACCGGAGGCCGCGTCGGCCACCCCGATCCGTTTCGTGGGCCCGGACGGCGAGATCGCGCCGGGCGCCCGGTCCTGGGCCGAACGGATGGGGTTCAAGGGCAGGCCCGGGCAGGTTCTCGCGGTCCCCGATGCCGACGGCGGCGTCGATCGGGTGCTGGTCGGCGTCGGCCAGACCTTCGATCCCATGAGCGCCCGCGCCCTGTCGGCCAAACTGCCGACCGGCCTCTACCGGCTGGACCTCGATGCCGACGCCGCCCGCCCGGCGGCCCTGGCCTTCCTGCTCGGCCGCTACGCCTTCGATCGCTACAAAGCCAGGAAGGACGTGGCCGATGTCCGTCTGGTCGCGCCCGAGGGTTTCGACACCGGGGAGGCCGCTCGCATCGCCGCCGCCTGCGCCCTGGCTCGCGAGATGGTCGACACCCCGCCCGCCGACATGGGCCCGCTGCAGATGGAGACCATCGCCCGCGAGATCGCCGAGGCCCACGGCGCGACGATCGCAGTGGTCACCGGCGACGACCTGCTGGAACAGAACTATCCCGCCATCCACGCCGTCGGCCGCGCCGCCGCGCCGCATCGCGCGCCCCGCATCCTGGAGATCGGCTGGAACCTGGATCGCGCCGACCGGCCCCTGATCGCCCTGGTGGGCAAGGGGGTGGCGTTCGACTCGGGCGGGCTGGACATCAAGTCGGCCGCCGGCATGCGCAACATGAAGAAGGACATGGGCGGCGCGGCCCATGCCCTGGCGCTGGGCCGTCTGGTCATGCAGGCCGGGCTGGACGTGCGGCTGGTCGTACTGGTCGCCGCGGTCGAGAACGCCATTTCCGCCGACGCCTTCCGGCCCGGTGACATCCTCTCGACCCGCAAGGGCCTGACGGTCGAGATCGGCAATACGGACGCCGAGGGCCGGCTGATCCTGGCCGACGCCCTGACCCGCGCGGCCGAACATTCGCCGGGCCTGACGCTGGATTTCGCCACCCTGACCGGCGCCGCCCGGGTGGCCCTCGGGCCGGACCTTCCTCCGCTCTATACCGACGACGAGGCTCTCGCCGCCGATCTGCTGGCGGCCTCTGCCGAGGTCCGCGACCCCCTCTGGCGCATGCCGCTCTGGCCCGGCTACCGCGCCGCGATCGACAGCGATCTGGCCGATGTGCGCAACGACAGCGCCGGCTGGGCCCAGGGCGGATCCATCACCGCCGCCCTGTTCCTGCAGAAATTCGCCCCGACCACCGGCGTCTGGGCCCATCTGGACGTCTTCGCCTGGAACAGCCGGGGCCGCCCCGGCTGGCCCGAGGGCGGCGAGGCGCAGGGCTTGCGCGCCGCCTATGCGATGCTGAAGGCGCGTTACGGAAAAACCTGATTCAGGTCCGCGCCTTAACGGGATTTTCGCCTTCGACGTTCAGTGTGTCTGTCCAATCGTCAGGGCCTTCGCTTGACCGACCTGTCCGTTCCCGCCCGGCCGCTGCTGGCCCGTCACGACCTCGCCGCCCTGGCGTTGGAGGGGCTGGTCCGCGCCGACCGCTATCGGGCGACCACGGCCATGCGGCTGCGGGCACCCGTCGCCGACATCCACGCCGAAGCCGACGCGGCCTCCGAGCGCATCGACCAGTTGCTGTTCGGCGAGGCCTTCGATGTGTTGGAACACCGCGACGGCCGCGCCTGGGGCCAGGCCCGGCGCGATGGCGTCGTCGGCTGGGTCGATCTGACCGTCCTCGCGCCCGGCACCCTGCGCCCCACCCACAGCGTCTCGGCCGTCGACGCCGACCTGCCGCTGAATGCCCTGGTCACCGATCCGTCGGAGCCGGATCTGCGTCTGCGCCCCATAGGCGACTTCGAGCGCGATCCGGTCACGGTCGCCCAGCGTCTGATCGGCACGCCCCACGCCCTTGGCGCGCGCTCGTCGATCGCCACGGACTGTTCCGGCCTGGTTCAGCAGGCCCTGCTGGCCTGCGGCCTGTCCGGCGCGCGCCGCGCCCATGAACAGGCCCAGTTGGGCCATGCCGTCGATCGCGACGATGCCCGTCGCGGCGACCTGGTGATCTGGTTGAGCCGGGTCGAGGGTCAGAGCTGGACAGGCCATTCGGCGATCATGCTGGACGAAGCCACTCTCATCCACGCCACGGGGTTCCACGGCGCGGTGGTCGTCGAAGCCCTGGCGGCGGCCGACGCCCGCTGCCTGTCCGACGGCTTCGCGCCAGCGGTCTTCAGGCGCGTCGTCTAGTTCAGCTGTTCGGCGGCGTCGCGCTGTCGGCAGCCGGAGGGGCGATGTTGCCGGGCTGGACGACCGGCGCATTGGGATCGGCGGCCTCGGGAACGACCCCCGGGACGGTCGGATCGACCGGCACCGTGTCTTGCGTGCCCGGCGTCGCGCCGTCGGTCTCTCCGCCCGGCTGACGCGCCGGATCGGGCGCGGGGATGGCGAAGCCTTCCGAGCCCTGGCTGCGCAGATAGGCGATCAGGTTCACCCGGGCCGTGGTGTCGCGCAGGCCCGCGAACGACATCTTGGTGCCGTCGACATAGCGGGCCGGGGCGTTGATGAACTGGTCCAGCGCGTCCAGAGACCAGGTCGGATCGACCGACCGGTGCGCCACCATGGCCTCCGAGAAGGCGAAGCCGGGATGGGCGCCGACCGAACGACCCACGACGCCGTACAGGGCCGGTCCGATGCCGTTGGCCCCGCCGGCGTTGATGGTGTGGCAGGCTTGACAGCGCGCGAAGGCGGCCTCACCGGCGGCCAGATCGGCGACGGGCAGCAGCGTGCCCCAGTCGGGCGGCAGGACTTCCTCGGCCCCACCGGCCGCAGCTTCTTCCGGAACATCGATGAAATAGCCCATCTTCTCGGGCTCTTCAGGCGCATAGACCGCGCCCGAAACCTGCTGCAGCACCAGGACGGCGAAGGCCGTTCCCAGACCCGCGCCCATGATCTTGTTCCACTTCAGATCGCCGCTCATACGCGTCGTCGCATCCCGTCTCTGAGGCCCGTGCCGCGGGGAGGCGAAACGGGCGAATGTCTTGCGGGGCGGTCTCTGACACGCTAGCGCCGCCTTCGCAACCGGCCGCGCGGCTGCGTCCGCGCCCTTGAAGTCGCATATCGGGAAACGCACGAATGACGCCCCTGATCCTGATCCCGACGCGGATGGCCGCAGCCCGCCTGCCGGGCAAACCGCTCGCCGATATCGGCGGCAAGCCCATGATCGTGCGCGCCTGGGAACAGGCCGCCGCTTCCGGCCTGCCGGTCGCCGTGGCCGCCGGCGATGCAGAGATCGTCAAAGTCATCGAGGCGGTCGGCGGTCGCGCCGTCCTGACCGATCCCGCGCTTCCCAGCGGCTCGGACCGCGCCCTGGCCGCGCTGAACACACTCGACCCTCACGGCGAATACGACGCCGTCATCAATCTGCAGGGCGACATGCCCTTCGCCGATCCGGGTCTGGCCATGGCCTGCGCGGCCCTGCTGCACGGCGAGCCGTCCTGCGACATCGCCACCCTGGTCGCGCCCGAGCTCGACCCGTCCGACCGCGCCAACGTCGATGTGGTGAAGGCGGTCCTGGCGCTGAAGGACGGCGACCGCCACGCCCGCGCCCTCTATTTCACCCGCTCGACCCTTTACGGCGACGGCCCCGTCTGGCGCCACATCGGCGTCTACGGCTACCGCCGGGACGCCTTGAAACGCTTTTGCGCCGCCCCGCCGTCGCCGCTGGAGAAGCGCGAGAAGCTGGAACAGCTCCGCGCCCTGGAACTCGGCCTGTCCATCTGGGCCGCGACGGTGGATCAGGCCCCCATTTCGGTGGACAACCCGGCGGACCTGGAGGCGGCGCGGGGGATGGTGTGACGCGGGATTTCTCCCTCCCCCTCGGGGGAGGGTGGTCGTAGCGAAGCGGAGACCGGGTGGGGCGGGCAAGGCGACACAACTTCAGGGCTTGCCTTGTCTTTCCCTGCCTTGCCGCCCCCACCCCCTCGCTGCGCGAGGACCCTCCCCCGAGGGGGAGGGAGAAGGACGCAACCTCTCCCCAATCCCTGATCCCTGATCACTCGCCTTCCACCCATGCCTCCAGCAGCGTCCGCGCGATCGCGAACTTCGGCGGGGCCTTCACCTCATGGCTCCCCGCCAGCACCGCCCGCGCCTCGTCCCGGGTGAACCAGCGCACCTCTTCCAGCTCGGTCTGGTCCGGCGTCGCCTGGTCGTCCGACACCTGCGCGATCAGGCCGATCATCAGCTGCGAGGGGAACGGCCACGGCTGGCTGGAGTGGTACCGGACCGTCGTCACCGTCAGCCCGGCCTCCTCGGCGATCTCGCGCGCGCAGCCTTCCTCGATGGTCTCGCCGGGCTCGATGAAGCCTGCCAGCGCCGACATCCGCCCCGCCGGCCAGCTGGCCTGACGTCCCAGCAGGCATCGGTCGCCGAACACCGGCAGCATGATCGACACCGGGTCGACGCGCGGGAAATGCTCGGCCTGACAGTTCGAACAGGATCGCTTCCAGCCGCCGCAGATGCTGTCGGTCGCGTGGCCGCAGTTGGCGCAGAACCCGTGCCGCCGCCGCCAGTCGAACAGGCTCTTGGCCCCACCCGCCATCGCCGCGTCCGCTCCCGACAGTACCGCCGCCGCCTCGCGCAGTTCGGTGAAGACTCCCAGCCCCGCCATCGGGCCCGCCGCCGGGTCCGCCGGGCCGGTGACCTCGACCGCGAACACCGGCGCGCCCTTCCACAGACCCAGGAACAGCTCCCGGTCCGGATCGCCCACCAGATCGCGGGCGTGGCTCAGCGCGACCCAGGCCAGGCGCGGACCCTCGGCATGATCCTCCAGCAACGGCCGCCCGTCCCACAGCACCATGGCCAGGGCCTCGGGATTGGCGGCCTGTTCGGCCAGCCAGTCGGGGTCGTTTCGCCGGTCTCCGGCGCGGTCCAGCGGATTGCCGGCGAAGGTGTTCAGGACGGGGAGGGCCATGGCCGCTTCCTAGCGGCGTTCGCGCCCGCCGGGGAGGGGGCCTTGATCTCGCCGCGCGGGGACGCGATATGGGGGGCGGAGATCGCGGGCGAAGGCTTCGCCAATCTGGTCAGGGCCGGAAGGCAGCAGCCACAACGAATTCCCCTTCGGGTCGCGGTCTCCACCGCTCCTTTCTTTAGCGCTACCGCTCGACGCGCGGAGCCTCGCTGCTTGAGCGCGAGTAATCCTCACCCGTAGGGGGAGGGGGACCGCGAAGCGGTGGAGGGGGCCAACCGCAGAGATCGCCGTGTGGAGCAGGCCCCCTCCGTCTCCTTCGCTGCGCTACGGAGCCACCTCCCCCTAAGGGTGAGGATTGGGCGGAACCTTCACCGCGCGAGACCGCTCCTGTGCCGACCTCAACCGGAGCGGTGACATGAGCATTCTCGGCAAGATTCTCGGCGGCATCTTCAATCGCAAGAAGGACGCCCCCGCCGCACCTGCACCGACCCCGACCGCGACCCCGGCCCAGCCCCCCGTCACCGCCGCCGTCGCCACGGCGCCCCAACCGCCTCAGCCCGTCGATGTCGCCGGCATCCTCGACTTCATGAACGAGCAGCGGGACCAGACGCTGAACTGGCGCACCTCCATCGTCGACCTGATGAAGCTGATCGGCCTGGAAAGCAGCCTGGCCGAGCGCAAGGAGCTGGCCGACGAGCTCGGCTACACCGGGGACAAATCCGACAGCGCCAGCATGAACATCTGGCTGCACAAGCAGGTCATCCAGAAGATCATCGACAACGGCGGTCAACTGCCCCGCGACATGACGCCGTGACAGATCGGGCCGCAGGCCCAATCAATCTCTGGCCGTGCCTTTTCCAGTTTCATCACAGCGGTCACAGCGAAACAAGGCCACGCCGATCACAGCGGGACCCCGTGCGTAGCCGCGACGATGCTTCCGCCGTGACCGCTGTGATCCGCCGTGATCGCCGTGATGAACCGCTGATGGGCCTGCGGCCGAGCTCTTAAGGAGTCGCGCACGATCCCCCTCCCGCGCTAACCTCGCCCGATGACCGACGTCGACCTTGATTCCGGCGATCCGCCCTGGGCGGAGGACGACGACGCCCCAGAGTCGTCAGAGCATGTGCGCGACGAGAACACCGACGACATGTTCGGCGCGCCCGCGCCTGCCCCAGCGGCCGAGGCCCCCAAAGCCGCGCCCGCCCCGGTCGAACCGCCGTCCGAGGCGCACCAGAACGACGGGGCCGCCTATACAGTCCTCGCCCGCAAATACCGCCCCCGCACCTTCGAGGACCTGATCGGGCAGGAGGCGATGGTGCGCACCCTGACCAACGCCTTCGCCACCGGCCGCATCGCCCACGCCTTCATGCTGACCGGCGTGCGGGGGGTCGGAAAAACGACCACCGCCCGCCTGCTCGCCCGCGCGCTCAACAACGAGACCGAGACCATCGACCGCCCCTCGCTGGAGCTGACGCCCTTGGGCCGCCACGACGCGGCGATCATGGCCGGCCAGCACATGGACGTCATGGAGATGGACGCCGCCAGCCACACCGGCGTCAACGACATCCGCGACATCCTGGAAAGCGTCCGCTACGCCCCGGTCGAGGCCCGCTACAAGGTCTATGTGCTGGACGAAGTCCACATGCTCTCCAACCAGGCCTTCAACGCCCTGCTGAAGACGCTGGAAGAGCCCCCGCCCCACGCCAAGTTCATCTTTGCCACCACCGAGATCAGGAAGGTCCCGGTCACCATCCTCAGCCGCTGCCAGCGCTTCGACCTGCGCCGCGTCGAGCCGGAGATCCTGGTCGAACACCTGGCCCGCATCGCCGACAAGGAGGGCATGAAGGTCGAGGCCGACGCCCTGGCGCTGATCGCCCGCGCCGCCGAGGGCTCGGTCCGCGACGGCCTCTCCCTGCTCGATCAGGCGCTGGTGCAGGGCGAGCGCGGCGAACCCGTGGCCACCGACGTCGTGCGCGACATGCTGGGCCTCGCCGACCGCAGCCAGACCATCCAGCTGTTCGAACAGATCATGGCCGGCCGCACGCCCGAGGCGCTGGAGACCTTCCGCGCCCTCTATGGCTATGGCGCCGACCCGGTCCAGGTCACCAACGACCTGCTGGAACACTGCCACGCCGCCTCGGTCGCCAAGATGCTGGGTCCCAACGCCACCCGCCTGCCGAACGACCAGGCCCAGCGACTGGCGGCCATGGGCGCGGCGGTCTCGGCCGGCACCCTGTCGCGCGCCTGGTCCATGCTTCTGAAGGCCCTCGACGAGGTCCGCCGCGCCCCCAGCCCCGCCGACGCCGTCGAGATGGCCATCGTCCGCCTCGCCTACGCCGCCGACCTGCCGGGGCCAGAGGAGGCGCTGAAGAAACTGCAATCCGGCGACCTGACCGGCGGCGGTTCCAGCGGCGGCCCGTCGCGCGGCGGCGGCGCGGGAGGTGGCGGCGCCTCGGCCCAGCTCGCCGCCCGCCCGTCGGCCCAGCCGAGCCCGCCCGACCCCCAGAGCTTCGAGGCCGTCGTCGCCCTGATCGGCGAGCGGCGCGAGATCGCGCTGAAGATGGACGTTGAACGCTACGTCCGCCCCGTCGCCTTCAAGCCCGGCCAGCTGACGTTCGAGCCCGCCCCGGGCGCCCCCGCCAACCTCGCCACCCGCCTCGCAGGCCGTCTGAAGGAATGGACCGGCCGCCAGTGGTTCGTCATCGCCAACGGCCAGGGCGGCGGCGAGACCCTGATCGAACAGGAAAAGAAGGCCGCCCAGGCCCTCCGCGCCGAGGTCGAGGCCGACCCCTTCGTCCAGGCGGTGATGGACGCGTTTCCCGGTACGGTGCTGGGCGAGATCAAGACGCTCGCCCCGGTGGTCGAGATGCCGGTCATCCCGGATGAGGTGGGGGACGAGGATTGAGGGCGCGACGTGTCCCGCGTTGATTGACGGAGAAACCCTCGGACCCGCGACGGCGTAACATTTGAGTCGCCGGGCCGAATAGGGGGGCGTGTGAACACGCTGGAAGCACGGCTGAAGCCGCTCATGATCGGGGGGCTGGATGGGGACACGCGCGCCTGGCGCGAGTTCCTCGGCCTTCTGCGCCCTGCGTTTCACGCCTATTTCAAGCGGCGCCAGTTCCACGGCGACGCCGATGTCGAGGATCTGGTGCAGGAAGCCCTGATGGCCGTCCATGCCAAACGCGAGACCTGGCGGCGGGCCGATCCGGTGACGTCGTGGTGCTACACGATCGCGCGCTACAAGCTGATCGACCACCTGCGCAGGACGGGGCGGGCGAGGTTCGTGCCCATGGTCGACGACCTGTCGCTTGAGGTCGACGGGGTCGAGGACGGCGCTGTCCGTCACGATCTCGACCGCCTCTTGTCGACCGTGCCCGCCCGACAGCAGGCCCTGGTCAAGGATGTGAAACTGTCGGGCTACAGCCTGGCCGAGGCCGGAGAGCGCGCGGGCCTGTCGGAGGGGGCGGCGCGCGTCAGCCTGCACAGGGCCATGAAGGCCCTGATGAACCGAGTGACCGATCGTGAGACCTGAACCCCTGAACACCGAAGACCTGATCGACCGGCTGGCCGCCGGGGCTCGCCCGATCCCCGAGCACAGACCGGCCCGGCGCGCGGCGCTCTGCGCCGGACTGGCCCTTGTGGCGTCTGCGATCGTGGTCTGGATGACGCTTGGGCCGCGTCCGGATCTGGCGTCCGTCGTCGACGAACCGGCCTTCCTCCTGCGTCAGGTCTATGCCCTGTCGGTCGCGGGGTTCGCGGGCTGGCTGATGCTGCGCCTGGGTCAGCCGGGCGCGCCGGTCCGGGGCCCGGTGATCGGCCTCGGCGCGGTCGCCCTGCTGGTGATCGGCCTGGTGGCCTGGGAGCAGGCCGGGCTGGGTGACGCATCGCGGCTCGACTCACTTCTCGGCCAGTCGTGGACCCAGTGTTCGCTGCGCGTCGGGGCGATCAGCCTGGTGGCGACGCCCTTCGTCTTCTTCGCCGCGCGCAGACTGGCTCCGGCTCGTCCGACGATGGCGGGCCTTGCCGCCGGCATCGTCGCCGGGGCCGTCGCCGCCTCGGCCTATGGTCTCTATTGCGCGGAGATCACCGCCACCTTCGTCGCGACCTGGTACAGCCTGGGCATCGTGACATCCGGCCTGCTGGGTGGAGCCCTGGGTCGCTGGGTCCTTCGCTGGTAGTTCCGGCCCGATCACAGCCCAGGGCCGCGACGACCGCGCTCGACGCGCGGATGTCGCGGCGGACCCCGCTTCAGCCCATGCGGAGCAGGCGATCCAGGCTGAGAGTGCCGGCACCGTTCCGGATCAGATAGATCAGCAGCCCGGCCCACACCAGGTGGGTCGCCCAGGCCGCCGGATAGACCAGCACCTGAATCACGACCGTCATGATCAGCAGGGCCAACGCCGATACCCTTGTGAACAGGCCCAGCACCAACAGGATCGGAAACAGATGCTCGGCATAGGTCGCCAGATAGGCGGCGACATCGCTGGGGATCAGAGGCAGCCGGTACTCCTCGGCGAACAGGAACAAGGCGGTGTCGGACACATCGAGGACGCCCTCCACCTTGGTCCGGCCTGAGAGGAAGAACACCGCCGCGATGCCGGTCCGGGCGGTCAGGCCGACCAGCCAGTCCGGGACCAGGCGACCGAACGCTCGCCCAGCGGCGTCCACGGGGGCCAGAAGGCCGGTCGCGCCGGTTCGGGGTGTGGCTTCTGCGGTCATGGCGGTTTCAGACATCGTTCTGGATCTCCGGATGAAGGGTCGAGAAGGCTCGGGCGGACAGCAGCCCGGCGAACAGGGTCGAAAGGGTCACGGCGGGGTCGGCCGCGAAGGCGTCGCGCGCGGCCCGGCCGAGGTCGTGGCCGTCGCGACAAGCGGCGAGGAAGGCCCATTCGGGCCGCGCGAGGCGCCGCCAGATCACGCCGTGGCCGGCCCGGACGATCAGCAGACCTTCCGGCCGTTCTTCCCAGACCATCGGTTCGTCGGGTTCGGCGTCCGGCTGGTTGTCGATCCAGATCGAAACCACGCTCCAGTCGAACCAGAACAGGGTGGTCGACGGGTGCAGTCGCGCCGTCGAGGAGAACAGCCGCGCCGGCGGCATGGCGGCGACCATCGCGCTCGACAGCACGGGCGCGTCGGCGGCTGTGTGGGCTCGCATCCATGCCCGATCGATCCGGGCGACGGGGGCCAGATAGGGCAGGTCGTGCGCCGGAGGAAAGCCCGCCAGCCAATCGGGAAAGTCCTCGGCGAAGGTGTCCAGGACCGGGTCGACGGGCGGCGAGCCATGCGCGAATTCCGCGCCCGCCGCCCTGAACCAGTCGCGGCCCACAAGGCGCGCCACGGTGGGGTAGAGGGCCTCCAGCGCATCCAGCCGGGCCTTCACGACCGAGTTCCGATAGACATCGACGACCGACCGATCCTGACCGTCAGGGGCCAGCCATCCGTCAAGCGCGGCTGTGTCTCCCGACAGCATGGCGTGGAAGGCGGCCTCGAAGCCGTCGGTGGCCTGCTCAGGCATGGAGGCGGGCTCCCTGAGCGTCGTAGTGGACCAGGGCCCGATCACGCTCGGCCATGAGCACGGCGAAGTCGGGCACGTTTCCGTCGCGCTCGATCAGCGTCGGGCGAGGTCCGAGCCGCGCCAGAGCGTGGTCGTAGAGCGACCAGACCGCATTGGAGACCGGCGCGTCATGGCTGTCGATCAGCAGGGCGTCGCCCAGGCGCTCGTCCGGCGCATGGCCGGCCAGGTGGATCTCTCCCACCGCCTCGGCAGGCAGGGCGTCGATGTAGGCGCGGGCGTCGCCGCCCAGGTTGTGGGTCGTGACGTGGACGTTGTTCACATCGAGCAGCAGGCCGCAGCCGGAGCGGGCGACGATCTCGGTCAGGAACTCGGTCTCGGCCATCTCGTGCCCGCGCAGCGCGAGATACAGGGAGGGGTTCTCGATCAGGATCGGACGCCCCAGCGCGGTCTGCACCTCATCGATGTTGTCGGCGATGCAGGCCAGGCGCGCGCGCGTGCGCGGAAAGGGCAAGAGGTCGGGGTGATAGACGTCGCCATGTCGCGACCAGGCCAGGTGCTCGGAAACGAGCGCCGGCTCCAGGCCGTCGACCAGGTCGCAGAGCCGATCGAGGTGGTCCGGATCCGGGCGCGCCTCGCTGGCCAGCGACAGGCCCACGCCGTGTATGGACAGGGGCTTGTCTCGACGGATGGCGTCCAGCCACGCGAGGCGCGCGCCACCGTCCACCATATAGTTCTCGGCATGAATCTCGAACCACAGTCCGGCCGCCGAACACGCCAGGGCTTCGGCATAGTGCGGGGACTTGAGCCCCAGCCCGACCGTCAAGCTGCCTACGGGGGGAGTGAAGGCAGGCATGGGCCGGGCCTCGGCGACCGGATGGGGGGTCATGCCGCTGGAGGGATCAGCGGGTGACGGGCGTCAGCGATCCATTCCCGCGCGGGGTCTGGATCGAAGTGCAGGTTCCGGCGGGAACCAGCTTCCAGGCGTTGCCCTGATAGTCGCGCGTCGAGGTGCCGGCGCAGGTCGTGCCAGGGCCGGCGGCGCAGTCGTTCTTGGTCGCGAGGGCGACGCCGTAACATTTCTCCATGGCGGGCTCCGCCGCCCGGCTGTTGCTGCTCTGGGCGTGAGCCAGGCCGGCACCGGCGACGAGGGCCAGGGCGGTGGCACCGCCGATGGTCATGTGGGTCTTGGTCATGGGTGAGCTCCGTTGGCGTTTCCGTCCGAGGCGTCGGACGGGCCCTCATTCGGAGTGATCCACATTCCGTTACGCGAAACCGGACGCAGTGTGACGAGAGCCTGCAGGCCCCGCCTTGCACCCCCCGCCCGCCCGCGCCTATCTACCCCTCATGAAAGATCTCAACGCCCTGATGCAGCAGGCCCAGGCGATGCAGCAGAAGCTGCAGGACGCCCAGGCGAAGATGGCCGAAACCACCGCCGAGGGCACCTCGGGCGGCGGCATGGTGACGATGACCCTGAAGGGGCCCGGCGAGATCACGGCGGTCCGCATCGACGACAGTCTGATGGTCCCGGGCGAGGCCGAGATCCTGGCGGACCTGATCGTGGCCGCCCACGGCGACGCCAAGCGCAAGCTGGACGTCACCAACGCCGAGCTGATGCGCGAGGCCGCCGGCCCCATGGCGGGGCTCAACATCCCCGGCATGCCCAAGCTGTTCTGAGGCCTTGGCGGGCACAGCCCATTTCTCCGCTCATCCCCGCGAACGCAGGGACCCAGTGCTTTGGGCGATGACCGCCCGGGTCCGGAGCTCCGCCTTCAATCCCATGCACCGTGCCTCGCTTAAGGTCTGGGTCCCCGCGTTCGCGGGGATGAGCGGAAATCCGGTGGACTGATGGCCGCCTCCGCCGGACCCGAGATCGAGCGGCTGATCGCCCTTCTGGCCAAGCTGCCGGGGCTCGGCCCCCGCTCGGCCCGCCGCGCGGCGCTGGCGCTGCTGAAAAGGCGTGAACAGCTGCTGGTTCCGCTCGCCGCCGCCCTGGCCGAGACCGCCGAGAAGGTCGTGTCCTGTTCGGTCTGCGGCACGCCCGACACGCGCGACCCCTGCGCCATCTGTTCGGACCCCGCCCGTGACAACGGCCTGATCTGCGTGGTCGAGGAGGCCGGCGCGCTCTGGGCCATGGAGCGGTCCGGGGCCTTTCGCGGCAAATACCATGTGCTTGGCGGCCTGTTGTCGGCGCTGGACGGCGTCGGGCCCGATGCCCTGCGCGTCTCCGAACTGGTCGGCCGGGTCCGGGGCGGCGGCGTGCGCGAGGTCGTGCTGGCGCTGCCCGCCACCGTCGACGGCCAGACCACCGCCCACTATCTGGCTGATCGTATCGCCGGCGACGGGCTGGAGATCACCTCACTGGCGCGCGGCGTGCCCGTCGGCGGCGACCTCGACTGGCTGGACGACGGCACCATCGTCCAGGCGCTGCGGGCACGGCGTCCGGCGTAACGAATCCCTCTCCCCACGGGAGAGGGGCGTCCACGTCCGCTTCTGACGCATCGGCCTCCTACAGTGCCGGAATGACCTCGTTCCGGCCTCTTCCTTGCGTGGATTTCGCACTATTCAGACGGTTCGCACGCATTTCTCGGCGCGCTCGCCCTGACCTCCGACTCCCGCTATCGAACGGATCATGAACGCGATGTCCCTGATCCTTCTGGTCACCACCCTTGCGCTGGGGGCCGGCTTCCTGTGGGCCTTTCTCGGCTGGCAACGGACGCGCGGCGAGGTGACCCTGGCCCATGAGCGGCTGGTCCATTTCGAAGGGCGCAGCGAGGCCATGGCCGATCTGGTGAAGGCCCAGGCCGCCGAATCCGCCCGCGCCGTCGCCGATCAGATGGTCACCCGCGCCACCCAGACGTTCGAGGCCCAGGAGATGGCGGTCCGCGCCCGGCTTGAGGCCCAGCTGAAGCCGGTGGCCGATACGCTGAAGGCGTTCGACGAGAAGGTCACCGCCCTGGAGAAGGCCCGCGCCGAGGAAACGGGCACGCTGAAGGCCGAACTGGCCGCCCTGATGGTCGCCTCCTCCTCCACCCGCGACGAGGCCCGCAAGCTGACCGAGGCCCTGCGTGGCAACACCGGCCGGCGCGGGCGCTGGGGCGAGCAGACCTGTCGGAATGTGCTGGAGGCCGCCGGCATGGCGGGCCGCTTCGACTTCACCGAACAGACCTCGGCCGCCGACGAGACGGGGGCCCAGCAGCGGCCCGACTTCATCGTCCGCATGCCCGGTGGCGGCATGTTCGTGATCGACGCCAAGGTGCCCCTGGCCCTGCCGGACCCGGCCGACGGCGACGAGGACGCCCAGGCCCGGGCCGTCGCCCTGCGCACCGCCGCCAGCATGAAGACCCACGTCCGTCAGCTGTCGGCCAAGGCCTATCAGGACCAGTTCAAGCCCAGCCCCGACGTGGTCGTCATGTTCGTGCCGGGCGAATCCTTCCTGGCGGCGGCCCTGGATCACGAGCCGGACCTGCTGTCTCAGGCCATGGCGTCGCGCGTCCTGATCGCCACCCCGACGACCCTGTTCGCCATCTGCAAGGCCGTCGCCTACGGCTGGCGCGCCGAGGAACAGTCGAGGAACGCCGACGAGGTCGCGAAACTGGGCAAGGAGCTCTACAAGCGGCTGTCGGTCATGGGCGGCCATGCCGTGGCCCTGGGCAAGTCGCTCGGCCTCGCGGTCGACAAGTATAATGCCTTCGTCGGCTCGTTGGAGACCCAGGTCATGGTCTCGGCTCGCCGCTTCGAGGATTTGCAGGTCAATCATGAAGGTAAGGACCTGCCCCTGGCGGCCCCCGTCGACGCCGCGCCCCGCTCGCTCGCCCGGCCCGAACTGCTCGCCGACGCCGCCCAGGCCGAGGCGCGCACGCCGGCTCTTGAATCTTCGCGCGACCGCTGACAAGGTCACTTGACAGCGCTGCGGCGTGATGTAAAACGTCCTTGTCAAACAGACGGGGTTGCTTGTCATGAATGCGACGGAGGTGCGCGTGTCCGAACGTCCCCTGGCCCGATACGGCCTGTTGATGGCGGTGTGCCTGGTCGCGGGCGGCATCGCCGGCGGCGTCTCGGCCGCCTTTGGTGAGGCGGCCGGTGTTGGCCCCGTCATCGTGGCCGGCTCCGTCGGCCTCGCCATGGCGGCTGGTCTCTGGGTGTGTGCCCGCTGGTGGCGGGCCCTCGACGAGGCCGCCCAGGAAGCCCACAAATGGGCTTGGTGGTGGGGCTCCACCTTCGGCCTTGCGATCGGCGGCGTCGCTCTGTTCACCCTCGCCTATGCGACGCCCGACGCCCTGACGGCGGAGCCGAAGGATCTGCTGTTGGGCGGGGCGGGCCTTGTGGCGCTGGGGCAGACCGTCGGCTACGGCGTCGCCTGGGCCGTCTGGTGGCTGAAGCGGCGGTGACCTTATGAACAATCGCCTCAAGGTCCTGCGCGCAGAGCGCAACTGGAGCCAGGCCGACCTCGCCGCCGCTCTGGGTGTCTCGCGCCAGACCGTCAACGCGCTGGAGACGGGTCGCTACGACCCCTCCCTGCCGCTGGCCTTCAAGATCGCCCGCGTCTTCTCTCAACCCATCGAATCCATCTTCTCGGACACAGGAGCCTGATCATGATGTCCCAAGCCGAAGATCGCCGCCAATCCCTGCCCCAGAAGATCGGCATCGCCGTCGTTCTGGGCGGCCTCGGTGCCCTGACGGGCTACGGCATGGCCCAGATATTCAAGGACGAGGGGGCTCCCTGGCCCGACGTCCTGGCCATGGCCATGGCCGTCGCCCTGATCGCCGTTGGCCTGCTGAGCGCCGCCGTCATGGCCACCCGGCCGTCGTCCGTGCCCAAGGGCTGCGGCATCCTGCAGGTCGTCGTCTTCCTGCTGGCCGGCGTGATGCTGCTGGCCCCGATGTATGCGCCGGCCCTGGCCACGCCCGACGTCGTCTTCGGCGGCATCGTGGTTCTGCTGGCCATCCAGACCGTCGCCAACGTGCTGTTGTGGCGGCGCGCCGACGAGATGCTGCGACAGGTGATGGCCGACACCTCGGTCATGGCCTTCTGGGCCCTGCAGACGGCGTTGTTCCTCTATGCCGCCGCCGAGCGACTGGGGCTGATCGAGACCATCAGCGGTTGGGGCCTGACCGGCATCCTGATGGCCGTCTACCTGCTCGCCTCCATCGTCGCCTCCGCGCGGCGCGGGATCACCTGACGCCTTCTGCCTTTCTTGTGTCTTCAACGCCTGCCTCCCTGATCGAAAGGATCGGATCGATGAAACTCGTCTCCCTGCTCAAGACCTCCGCAGCCCGTATCGGCCGCTCCGCCGCCGGCGTCGCCCTGGGCCTCGGCCTGACCACGGCCCTGCTCATATCGGCTCCCGCCGACGCTTTCGCCCAGGCCGCGCCGGCCGCCGTTCCGATGGCCCAGGGTGATGGCCCGGCGCTGTGGGTCGTCACCGACGCCGATTCGACCATCTACCTGTACGGCACCTTCCACCTGCTGCGTCCCACCACCGCCTGGGGCAGCGCCAAGGTCGACCGGGCGCTGGACGGCGCCTCGGAGGTCTGGTTCGAGGTCGAGAATCCGGACGATCAGGCCGCCATCGGTCCCATCGTCCAGCAACTCGGCATCTCGCCTGACCGCCCGCTGTCCAGCCTTCTGACGGCCGAGGAGTTCGCCACCCTCGACACCGCCGCCCGGGCCCTCGGGGCCAGCGGGGCCCAGTTGGACCCGCTCCGTCCCTGGTTCGCCTCGCTCCAGCTCACGGTCGCGGCCATCGTCAAGGCCGGCTTCGACCCCCAGGCCGGGGTGGATCGGACCCTGATGGCGCGGGCGCGGGCTGCGGGCAAGCCGGTCAAGGGGCTGGAGACCGTCGCGGATCAGATCGGCTTCCTCGCCAATCTGAGCGAGGAGACCCAGCTGGAGATGCTGAGGGCCTCGCTCGAGGACTTCGCGGAGGCCGAAACCCTGCTGGACGCCATGTCCACGGCCTGGGCCACGGGCGACGTGGAGGGCGTGAACCGTCTGGTGATCGCCGAGACCCGCGCCGAGAGCCCGGAGCTCTATGAGGCCGTCTTCGTGCGTCGCAACCGGGACTGGGCGGATCAGATCCAGACCCTTCTGGCGGGGTCCGGCACGGTCTTCATCGCGGTCGGCGCTGGCCATCTCGCCGGCGACGAAAGCGTTCAGGAGATTCTGGAAGACCGTGGCGTCACGGTCACGCGGCAGTGACGCAAGGCGATACGAAGCCCCGCCAAGGTCGCCGCGCCGTCGCCGGGGCGACGGTCGCCATTGGCCTCGTCTGGCTGGCTGTCGTCGGACTGCATCTGTACTGGCGCAACTGGGAGGAAGCCGTGTTGTGGGCAGCCATCGCCGTCGCGACCATGGCCGCGTCTTTCGCCGGGCTCCCGGGCTTTCGTCGCAAGTCCTGACACCAGCGCCCGCAGCGATCGCGCCGCTCTCCGCCCCGGAGGGCGGCGCTTCGCGGCGTCTTCAGCCTGGAGCGGGCGGCGGGAATCGAACCCGCACGAAAAGCTTGGGAAGCTTTCAGGCTACCACTACATCACGCCCGCGGAAGCTGCGGCAACCTAGCGGAAAGTCGCCACGGCTCAAGTCCGGAGACGAACCGCGCGGCGAAAGTTTGTTCCGTCAGCACCCCGACAGACTGTCTTCAAATCGTCGCAAGTAACCCTCGCGGACGGATCGAGCGTTACTGCTCCGCCCTCGGATCGACTGTAACAAATCATCGGTTTTCTGTCATTCGCCCATAACATTGACGCCCTAAAGCCAGCGCCGGGGTTGCTGGGACTGCGTCGTTCGGACGCGTGGCGACCGAACATCCAACGCGAGGGTTTCCCGATGCTTCGACTGACCAAGGTTCTTCTGGCCGGTGCGGCCGTGATGGCGCTGGCCGCCTGTGGCTCCGCCGAGGTGGCTTCGCCCGGCGAGGGCGATTTCGGCAATCCCGGCACCGGTGGCGGTGGCGGTGGTGGCGGCACCACCCCGCTGCCTCCCGGCACCCCGGCCCCCGACTGCCCGGCCGGCCTTTCGAACGCCGGCCTGGTCGCCAACGGCACCCTGCGCGCCTGCCAGCTTCCGTCGGACATCACCGGCAACCTGACGCTGTCGGTTCGCGCCGGCACCATCTACGCCATCTCGGGCCGGACCCAGGTGGGCCTGGACCGCGGCATCGACACGGCCTCGACCACGGGCACCCAGGGCGTCCTGACGATCGACCCGGGCGTGCGCGTCTTCGCCTCGGGCGGTTCGGACTATCTGATCGTCAACCGCGGCTCGCAGATCTTCGCCGAGGGCACGGCGTCCAACCCGATCGTCTTCACCAGCCGCCAGAACGTCGAGGGCACCACCTCGCTGACGTCTCAGGGCCAATGGGGCGGACTGGTCATCGCCGGCCGCGCGCCCCAGGCCAACTGCCAGCTGACCGCCCCGGTCACCTGCACCGGTCAGGTCGAGGGCACCTCGGCCTTCTACGGCGGCAACACCCCGACCGATAACTCGGGTCGCGTCCGCTACGTCCAGATCAAGTTCTCGGGCTTCGAGATCTCGACCGGAAACGAACTGCAGGGCCTGACCATGGCCGGCGTCGGCTCGGGCACGACGGTCGAGTTCGTCCAGATCCACAACTCGTCGGACGACGGCATCGAAATCTTCGGCGGCAACGTCAATCTGCGCCGCATCGTCATCACCGGCGCCGATGACGACGGTCTGGACACCGACACGGGCTGGCGCGGTGCCGCCCAGTTCGGCATCGTGACCCAGCGTCCGCCGAACTCGTCCAGCCGCTCGGCCGGTTTCGAGTTCTCGTCCGCTCCGACCTCGATCCCGCTGGCCTCGCGCTACGTCTCGCGTCCGTTCCTGTCGAACTGGACCCTGGTCGGCCGCTCGACCACCAACACCAACCACACGGTCGCCCACTTCGACACCGGCACCGATCCGACCATCATCAACTCGGTCTTCACGGCCGCCTCGGGCGCGCTCCAGGGTTGCCTCGACATCAGCGATGCCGATACGGCCACGTCCAACCCGACCTTCACCTCCGTCTTCATGTCGTGCCCGGTCTCCTACCGCTCGAACAACGCGGCGACCTCGGCCAGCATCTTCACGGCGGGCACGGGCAACACGGCCGCCGGAACGTCCACTCTGACGGCCCCGGCCTCGGGGGCGACCCTGACCAACCAGGTCCTGACCTTCATCAACGGCGCCAACGAGACGGCGGTCACTCCGGCCAACGCCCCGGCGGTCAACAGCTTCTTCTCGGCCACGACCTACATCGGCGCCGTCCAGAACGCGGCCGACAACTGGTACGCCGGCTGGACCTGCGGCCTGTCGGGCGACACGACCTGCTGATGACTGAAAGCGAGGCGGCGGCCCGGAGCCCGGGTCGTCGCCGCCTTTCCCGCTTTCGTTAGAACCCCTTCAAGGCGCAGATCATGAAGACTCTCTCTCTGACCCTGACAGGGGTCCTCCTGGCCAGCAGCGCGCTCATCGCGCCCGGCCTGGCCCACGCTCAGACCGCTCCGGTCGAGCAAACCCCGGCCGAACAGGCCCAGGACGAAGCCACCCAGGTCGACGAGATCGTGGTTCTCGGCCGCTTCATCCCGGAACCGAACCGGGAAAGCCCCGAGGTCGCCGCCTTCCTGACCTCGGAAGACCTGGAGCGCACCGGCGATTCCAGCGCCGCCGCCGCCCTGACCCGCGTCACCGGCCTGACGGTGGTCGAGGGCCGTTTCGTCTATGTGCGTGGCCTCGGCGAGCGTTACTCGTCGGCGCTCCTGAACGGCTCGCCTCTGCCTTCGCCCGAACCGCTGCAGCGCGTCGTGCCGCTGGACCTGTTCCCGTCGTCGATCCTGGAAGGCGTGACCGTCCAGAAGACCTATTCGGTCAACTACCCCGGCGAGTTCGGCGGCGGCGTGATCGATCTGCAGACGATCGACGCGCCCAGCGAGCCCTTCTTCACCATCTCCGCCGGCCTGGGCTACGACACCGAGACGACGGCCCAGGACGGCCTGATCTACTACGGCAGCCGCACCGACTTCCTCGGCTTCGACGACGACACGCGCGACGTGCCGGGTCCGCTGGGCCTGGCCTTCGCTTCGGGCAACCAGATCCAGGCGGGTCCGGACTACACCGGCGACGACCTGCGTCGCATCGGCCAGTCGTTGGTCAATGCCCCTCTGCGCCTGCTGCAGTCCGAAGAAATCCCCGTCGACGGCAGCCTCGAAGTCTCCGGCGGCTTTTCCAACGAGACGCCGATCGGCACGCTCGGCGTCATCCTGGTCGCCGGCTACGACAACAGCTGGACGTCCCGTGAGGGCTTCCAGGAAGAGGCGCAGTTCTCGGGGTCCGACATCGTCGCAGCGACCAGCTATGCCTTCAACTCGACCCAGAATGACGTCCAGCTGAACCTGCTGGGCGGCCTGTCGCTCTCGGGACTGGACCACGAGGTCAAATGGACGAACTTCTACGTCCGCAACACGACCAAGGAGGCCCGTTCGCGGGTCGGGCCGGACTTCGACGCCGGCGGGTCGATCCTGCGCGACGACTACACCGAGTGGTTCGTGCGTCAGCTGTTCTCCAGCCAGCTGGCCGGCGAGCACGAGTTCCTGGACGGTGCCTTCGAGATCGACTGGCGCGCCAACTATTCGACCACTTCGCGCGACGCGCCGTACGAGAGCCGCTTCGGCTATGGCCAGAACGCGGCGGGCGACTTCGTTCACGACATCGAGCGCAACCTGATCTCGTTCAGCGAGCTGAACGACGACGTCTATTCGGGCGGTGCCGACTTCGCCTACACCGTGCCGCTCTCGGACTTCCGCGAGGCCAAGTTCTCGGCGGGCTTCGCCCTGTATGAGAACACCCGCGATTCCGAGCGCCGCGACCTGCGCTTCATCTCGCCGGCCGGTCTGACCACCGACCAGACCGAGAGCCGCGTCGACTTCCTGTTCTCGGACTTCAACATCAACGACACGGTCCTGCAGATCAACGAGATCACCGGATCGAACGGCGCGGCGGCCTATGACGCCGAACTGGTCGTCAACGCCGTCTACGGCCAGGTCGAGGCCGAGATCATCCCCTTGGTGAACGCCACGGTCGGCGTCCGCTTCGAGGACGCCGAACAGTCGGTGACGCCGCGCGACCTGTTCGGTGGCGCGCCGACCTTCGCCTCGACCCGGATCGAGGAGCAGTACTATCTGCCCGCCGCCACGGTGACCTGGAACTTCGCCGAGGACATGCAGCTGCGCCTCGCCGCGTCCCAGACGATCGGCCGTCCGCAGTTCCGCGAGCTGGCCCCGCAGTCCTATACGGACCCGGAAAGCGACCGGACCTTCATCGGCAACCCGTTCCTGGTCGATACCGAGATCCTGAACCTCGACGCTCGCTGGGAATGGTATTTCGCCCGCCAGCAGTTCATCACGGCCGGCGTCTTCTACAAGCAGCTGGACAAGCCGGTCGAAGCCGTGATCGTCGACGTCGGCAACCAGCGTCAGCAGTCGTTCCTGAACGCGCCCGAAGCCACGATCATGGGCGCGGAGATCGAAGCCAAGAAATACTTCGAGTTCCCCGACAACGGCATGGGTTTCATCGCCAACAAGCGGTGGCTGATCCAGGCCAACTACACCTTCTCGGACTCCGAAGTGACGGTCGACGCGGGTGACACCGTCCTGACCCTGGGTGGCGCGGGCACGCCGGAAAGCGCCGCCTTCTTCATCGCCGACGGTGCCCGTCTGCAAGGCCAGTCCGAGCACGTCGTCAACGCCCAGTTCGGCTGGGAGGACGACGCGGCGCGGTCGCAGGCGACCCTGATCGTCAACTACGTCTCCGAGCGGATCACCGCGCGCGGAGCCGGTGTCGGCGGCAGCCGCGAGCCTGACTTCATCCAGGAGCCGGGTGTGTTCCTGGACTTCGTCTACCGCAAGGACTTCACGGCGATGGGCCGCGACCTGGGCTTCGCCCTGGAGCTGCGCAATCTCCTCGGCACCGAGTTCGACGAGTTCCAGGAGCTGGGCAACAAGATCCGGATCAACAACTACGACCTGGGCTCCAGCGCCTCGATCAGCCTGACAGCGCGGTTCTAGGACCTAAACACATCTTCCCGACTGACGGCCGCTCCGGTGACGGGGCGGCCGTTCTTCGTCTCACTCCGCGCGATGGACCACCTCGCCGTCGACGACGGTCAGCACCGCCTTGCCGCCCGGGATATCCGCCTCGGGCACGGACATCAGGTCGATGTCGAAGGCGGTGAAGTCGGCGCGCTTGCCGACCTCGATGGTGCCCAGCTCGGCCTCGCGGAACGAGGCGTAGGCGGGCCACAGGGTGAACATCTTCAGAGCGGTGGCGCGGTCGACGGCCTCGTTCGGGCGCCAGTCGGGCCCCTGGAACCCCTGCAGGTCGCGCCGCGCGACGGCGGCGTAGAACTCGATCAGAGGATCGCCGCGCTCGACCGGCGCGTCGGAGCCGCCGACCACGATGACGCCGCGGTGGACCAGACTGTGCCAGGCATAGGCCCCGTCCAGACGGGCGTCGCCCAGCCGGGAGGGGGCGAAGTGGAAGTCGCCGATGGCGTGGCTGGGCTGCATCGAGGCGATGATCGGCAGATCCTCGAACCAGTGATAGTCGGACGGGCGCAGGATCTGGGCGTGCTCGATGCGCCAGCGTACGTCGGCGCCGTTCGGACGTTCGGACGGGGGCACATTGGCCAGGGCGGCGGCATACCATTCGGCCACCTCGGTATTGCCCCGGTCGCCGATGGCGTGGGTGGCCAGCTGGATGCCGGCGCGCAGGGCCTGTTCGTAAAGCGGGATCTGCTGCTCGGCCGTGACCTGCATCAGGCCCGATGTCTCGGGCGCGTCGGAATAGGGCTGGTGCAGGGTCGCACCGCGCGAGCCGAGCGCCCCATCGGCATAGTATTTGACCGCGCGGGTGATGATGCGGCCGTCGGCCACGTCGCGCGGTCCCTGGGCGAACAGCTCGGCCGCGCCGTCCGGGGTGACGCTGTTGTAGACCCGCAAGGGCGCCTCGCCGGCCTCGGCCATGGCTTCGAGCAGGGGGACGTCGCGCCACGGTACGCTCATGGAATGAACGCCGGTCCACCCGTAGCGGGCCTCGACGGCGAAGCCCGCGCGATAGGCGGCGCGGGTGGCGTCCGGGTCGGCCTGGGGCTGCAGGGGGGCCAGCAGCTGTTCGGCGGCGTCGACGAACAGGCCGGTGGGTTCGCCGTCGGGACCTTTCAGGATCTCTCCGCCGAAGGGGGCCCGGGTCGAGGCGTCGATGCCCAGCCGAGCGAGGGCGGCCGTGGAGGCGACGGTGGCGTGGCCGTCGGCGCGCTGCAGCAGGACGAGGCGGCCGGGCGCGGCGGCGTCCAGATCGGCCGAGGTCAGGAAGCGGGCGCCGTTCTCGCTCTCGGGCCAGCGGGTCTCGATCCAGCCGCGCCCGATGATGACGCCCTCGGGGTTGGCCTCCGCCCAGGCGGTCAGCCGGGCCATGGCCTCGACGAGGGACGCCGAACCCTCGAGGTTCAGCGTCAGCTCGCGCCAGCCGATGCCGTCCAGATGGGCGTGGCCGTCGGTGAAACCGGGAAACAGGGTCGCGCCGCCGAGGTCGATGACCTCCAGCCCCTCGGTCGAGGGCGCGCCGGCGGCGGGGCCGACATAGGCGATGCGGCCGTCGCGGGCGATGACGACCTCGGCCGGGGCCGCCCCGTCCACGCCGGTGTGGATCGTCCCACCCCGGATCAGCAGGTCCTGGGCGGCGGCGGGAAGCGCGAGGGCGGCGAAGGCGACGGCGAGGAAGGCGCGGGTCATGGACAGGTCCGGATGCGACGGGAACGAACCGCGAGTTGCGGCGCTCCGGGCCGCGACGTCAAGGCGACGCCGGCGCGCGGGGGGCGGAGGTCGAGGGTCGAGGTGGGCACCTCTCCCTCCCCCTCTGGGGAGGGTGGTCGACGCGAAGCGGAGACCGGGTGGGGGCGGCCGGTGCTTGAGCGCCGACATCGCGTCT
>NZ_JBEGDD010000017.1:0-44872 GCF_040195595.1 Brevundimonas aurifodinae | reverse complement strand
GTTTTTCTCAATCATCCAACGACACCCGGAATCAGCGAGCGAAAACAACGCCCGCCCCGCCCGAAGCCTCGCGAACGCGCCCGCATTGACGCGCGTGCTACCCTCCCCCTCGGTTCCGTCGCCTGGGAAGGGCGCAAGGCCTTGCGAGCTTGTCGCGGCGGAAGCGGTTGGAGCGGGGGCCTTCCCGATCCCGACGACTGGAGGCCGTGAAGAGCGGTCATCCGGCGTCAGGGGCCGGGGGGTGGCGTGAGGCGATCTGACGGTTCACGGCGACGGGCTCAAGCAGCCCGGGACCGCGTTCCGGGCGGTAGCTTCACCAACAAGATCATGGGCAGAAGACCCATGATGTTCAGGGGATCGGCTCTCGCAAGCACGCCGACCCTCCCGCCGGAGGCGTCAGTAGCGGCAAGGCTCTAACAGAGCCGTTGGTCCCCGGTCAGTCGCGTCCGAACGACGCGGGGCCGTCCGCTTCCGTTAAGACCAATCGCGCGGAGCGTCGAGGCGTTCGCGAAACGGTATTTCATTGTCATCCCGGCGACCGCCGGGACGCTCCGCCCGCCCTTCCCACCCGTTCGCAGCGGAAGAGCGATGACGCATGGCCGCCGCACCACCTCCCCATTCGCCAAGCGGCGAATAGGGAGGAGACATCGAGCCCGACCTCCAAAACCCCCTGCCAATCCCCCCGGTTTCCCGTATGTCCTGACGCATGATTCACGACCCGATCTCGGCCGCCCGCGACACTCTGGAGCGGGTCTGGGGCCATGCCGATTTCCGGGGGCTTCAGGCCTCGGTCGTGGCCGAGGTCCTGGCCGGGCGCGACGTCCTGGCCGTGCTGCCGACCGGCGGCGGCAAGAGCGTCTGCTACCAGATCCCCGCCCTGATCCGGCCGGGTCTGGGCCTCGTCATCTCGCCCTTGATCGCCCTGATGACCGATCAGGTCGAGGCGTTGAAACAGCAGGGCGTCCGCGCGGCCCGCCTCGATTCCGGCCTGTCGCTGGACGAACGCTCCGGCGTGCTGCGCGCCGCCCGCTCCGGCGATCTGGACCTGCTCTACGTCTCGCCCGAGGGCCTGCAGTCCGGGGCCCTGCTGGACCGCCTCGCCGACCTGCCGCTCGCCCTCATCGCCATCGACGAGGCCCACTGCGTCTCCCAGTGGGGCCACGACTTCCGCCCTGACTACCGCACCCTGGGCCGGCTGGGTCAGCTGTTCCCCGGCGTGCCCCGGATCGCCGTCACCGCCACGGCCGACGCCCGCACCCGTGACGACATCCTCGCCTCCCTGCATCTGGACGGGGCCGCCGTCTTCGTCGATAGCTTCGCGCGCCCGAACCTGCAGCTGTCTGCGGTCAGGAAGGAAAGCGCCTCTCGCGCCAAGACCGATGCCCACGTCATCGAGCTCGTCCGTGCACGGAAAGGCCAGTCCGGCGTGGTCTATTGCGGCAGCCGCGACGGCTGCGAGCGCGTGGCCGACGCGCTGAAATCGGCCGGCACCAACGCCATCGCCTATCACGCCGGCATGGCCGGGCCCGAGCGCGACCGGCGGCTGGAGCGATTCCTGGCCGAGGACGGGGCGGTGATGGTCGCCACCATCGCCTTCGGCATGGGGGTCGACAAGGCCGACGTCCGCTTTGTCATCCACGCCGACCCGCCGGGCAGTCTGGAGGCCTACTGGCAGGAGATCGGCCGCGCCGGCCGCGACGGCGAGCCCGCCGACGGCATCACCCTGTATGGCCCCTCCGACATCGCCTGGACGCTGCGTCGTCTCGAAGGCCGCCCCATGGACGAGGCGGTCAAGGCGGTCCAGACGCGAAAGGCCCGCCAGCTGTTCGCCATGCTGGACGGGGCGACCTGCCGGGCCCAGGCCGTCCGCCGATACTTCGGAGAGACCGACGCCGACGTCTGCGGCGTCTGCGACATCTGCCAGGACCCGCCCGCCCTGCACGATGCCACCGTGGCGGCCCAGAAGGCCCTGGCGGCCGTCCAGCGGCTGGGCGGCCGGTACGGACGCGGCCGCATCGTCGATCACCTCACGGGCAAGACGAAGGATGCCCAGCCCTGGGAAACCGGCCTCTCCACCTGGGGCATCGGCAAGGACATCGCTCCCACCGGCTGGCGCGACGTGCTGGACCACCTGATGTTCGAGGGCCTGCTGGTCGAGGACCCCAACGAGGGCAAGCCCCTGGTCATGCTGGGCGACCCCGAACGCATCCGCGCCGTCTATCGCGGCGAGACCCGGGTCGAGGTCCGTCGCACCCCGCCGGGCTTCGACGCCTCCAGCCGCTCGGGCAATCCGCGAACCCGGACGCGCAATGACCGGAACGCGGCTGTGGAGGCCCTGGACGCCGACGTCCGCGCCCGGTTCGAGGCGCTCCGCGCCTGGCGTCGCGACCGCGCCGCCGAACAGCACGTCCCGCCCTATGTCATCTTCCAGGACAAGACCCTGCTGGAGATCGCCCAGCGAGAGCCCGGATCATTGCCCGCCCTGGCCGACATCGCTGGCGTCGGCCAGTCCAAGATCGATCGCTATGGCGCGGGCGTGCTCAAGGTGCTGGCCGAACTGGGATGACCTCAGGCCGGAACCGTCTCGCGGAAGCTCTGCCGCTGCTCCAGCGCGGTCTGGAGCGCCACCAGCCTCGGCCTGCCCGTCTTCCAGTCATAGTCGGGATGGCGGAAATCCAGCCAGGTCACGGCGCATCCAGCGGTGATGACGCCCATGTCCAGCGGCTCGGCGGCGACATCGGCGGCCTCCAGGGCGTCGAGCGCGCGCCCCATGTTCTCGGTCCAGCGCGCCATCCACGACGGCGACCGCTCGCTCTCGGGCCGGCGCTTCTCCAGCACCAGCTTCACGCCCATCTCCAGCACCGCCGAGGCCAGACCCTCGACCCGCTTGATCCGCCACCGCTCAGGCCCATCGACCGGCAGCAGAACGTGCCCCGAGCCGTGCCGGTCCAGCCACTCGCAGATCGCCGGGCTGTCCAGAATCGCCTCGTCCTCGTCGGTCAGCAGCGCGGGCACCTGGGCGATCGGATTGACCGCCAGCAGCGCCTCGGGGCTCTCATAGGGATTGACGACGACGTCCTCGACCCGGTCCGCCAGCCCCTTCTCGCGGACCACGATCCTGCACTTGCGCGCGAACGGCGACGGCGGGGCGATGTAGAGCTTCATGTCGTCAGCCTATTCGGCGGCTTGCAGCGCCGCGGTCTGGGCGGCGCGGGCGGCGTCCAGTTCGGCGGCCTTGTCCTCGACCATCGACACGATCGTCTCGACCATCTCGGCATTGGCCAGTTTGTGGGCGATCTTGCCGTTCAGATAGACCATGCCCGATCCCGCCCCGCCGCCGGTGAAGCCGACGTCGGTGTACAGGGCCTCGCCCGGCCCGTTCACGACGCAGCCGATGATCGACAGGCTCATGGGCGTCGAGATGTGGGCCAGCCGTTCCTCCAGAACGCCAACGGTCTCGATGACGTTGAACCCCTGACGGGCGCACGACGGGCAGGCGATGATGTTCACCCCCCGGTGACGCAGGCCCAGCGACTTCAGGATGTCGAACCCGACCTTGATCTCCTCGACCGGATCGGCGGCGAGCGACACCCGGATGGTGTCGCCGATCCCGGCCCATAACATGGAGCCCATGCCGATGGCCGACTTGATCGTGCCGGTCCGCAAGGGCCCCGCCTCGGTCACGCCCAGATGCAGCGGGCAGTCGATGGCCTCGGCCAGCTGCTGATAGGCGGCGACCGTCAGGAAGGGGTCGGACGCCTTCACCGAGATCTTGAACTCGTGGAAATCGTGGTCCTGCAGGATGCGGGCGTGGCTCAGCGCGCTCTCGACCATGGCCTCCGGACAGGGCTCGCCGTATTTCTCCAGCAGCTCCTTTTCCAGGCTGCCGGCGTTGACGCCGATCCGCATCGAGCAGCCGTGATCCTTGGCCGCCTGAATGACCTCTCGCACCCGGTCCGGGCTGCCGATGTTGCCGGGGTTGATCCGCAGACAGGCCGCGCCAGCCTGAGCGGCCTCGATGCCGCGTTTGTAGTGAAAGTGAATGTCGGCCACGAGCGGCACCCGGGCCTCCCGTGCGATGGTCCGGAACGCCGCCGTCGACTCCTCGTCGGGGCAGGACACCCGGACGATGTCGGCCCCGGCCTCTTCCAGCTGGCGGATCTGGTCGATCGTGGCGGCCGCATCGGTCGTCGGGGTGTTGGTCATCGACTGGACGCTGATCGGCGCGCCGCCTCCGACCGCGACCGGGCCCACCATGATCTGGCGGCTCTTTCGCCGTTCGATGTGTCGCCAGGGGCGGATGTGACCGAGTGCGGAGGCGTCGTGGCTCATGGGACCGCAATATAGGCGAGCGGCGGCGACATGACCATGACGGGGGTCAGTCGGTCAGCGCGGCGCGACGGCCGTGGTCAGGGCGGTCTGGGCCGCGTCGGTCGTCTGGACGACGCTGGCCTGGGCCGCGGCGGACGCCCGCGCGGCGGCGGCCTGGGCGGCGACGGCCTCGGCCCGGGCGGCGGTCTGGCGGGCCAGGGTCGCGGCGCGGCTGTTCAACTGGGCCAGAGGCGTCAGCACGGCCGGTAGGGCCCCGCCGTGTTCGCCGTTCAGATAGACGTCGAAGGCCGTCGGGTCGGACACGTCGATGGTGGCGGCCACGCCCGGCGGCGCGCGCCAGGCCTCTCCGGCGGCCAGCTGGCGGGCGAACAGCACCCGGCCGTCGGCCATGCGCACGACCAGGGCGGCGGCCTTCTTGGCCTGGAGCACGACCTGCGACGCCGTGGCGTTGGCCCCATAGATGGCGCCGCGCGGATTGAAGGCGGCCTGCACCGGCGTGTCGTTCGCGGCAGCCGCGGCGGCCAGGGCCTCGGTGTCGGCCGGATCGATGCCGGTCAGCTGGGCCTCGAGCCCCGGCGTGATGTAAAGCGCCGGCGTGGTCTGGTCCGGCGGGGCGGGCAGGGGGGCGCCGACGCTGACGGGTTCCTGTCCGATCACGGCGCCCAGGCTCCAGCTCTCGGGCACTTCGGCGATGTCGGACGGTTGCGGCGCGCGCATCAGGCTGACGCGCTGGAACACGTTCCAGCCGATGATCGAGACTGCGATCAGAACGATCGCCCCCACGATCCGGGGCGAATAGCGGCGCACCTCCTCGAAGGCGATGCCGACCGGCGGCTGCAGCGGGACGACGCCGTCGGGCGTCTCGCGCTTGTAGCGTTCGACCGCCAGCTGCTCGTCGAGGCCCAGCGCGGCGGCATAGGCACGCACATAGCCGATGGCGAAGACGCGCGACGGCAGGGCCGAATGGTTGTTCTCCTCGAGCGCGCGCAGATAGCGTTCATGCACCCGGGTGTCGGCGGCCAGCTCGGCCAGAGACCGCCCCGCCAGCTCGCGGGTCCGTTTCAGGCCGTCGCCCAGAGTCGCCGCGTCTGTGATCGAAGGCACGGGGTCCTTCCAATCCGGATGAGACCGAAACTCGTCGGGGACATTCCCCGTATCCAGCGCCATGACGCCTTGCCCCAAACTCTGCGTGGGGCTGACAGTCCCCATCGCCGAACCCCACGCGGTCCCGCCTAGCATAGCGCTGTGACGAAACCCGCCCGCCCCCGCGGGGATACTTAGATCGTCTTGTGGATAACCCATTTCAGCCGCTGGTTCAACGTCTTGTTAAGCTTGATCGCCGTCCCGAAGTGGAACGGTTCACAGACCGACGTTCAGTTTCCGGGCCAGGCTCTCGATCTCATTGCGCACCGATCCCGCAGAGGAGCCCAGCAGCTTGTCCATCCCACGCCGGGCCGTCGTCAGGTCGGTCGACAGGATCATCCGCTTGACCGGCCCGACGCCCCCGGCCGGGGCCGACAGCCGGGTAAAGCCCAGACAGATCAGGGCAAAGGCCTCCAGCGGCCGTCCTGCCAGCTCGCCGCAGACCGAGACGGGCGTCCCGGTTTCGGCGCAGGCCTTCTGGATGGACTGCAGCGCCCGCAGCGCCGGGGGCGACAGCGGATCGTACCGGTCCGACACCAGCGGGTTCGTCCGGTCGGCCGCGTACATGTACTGAAACAGGTCGTTGGACCCCACCGAGACGAAGTCGGTCAGGGGCAGCAGCGCGTCCAGATGCCACAGCAGGGACGGGCATTCGATCATCGCCCCGACCCGCAGCAGCGCCGGCAGGGGGCGCCCCCGCCGCCGGGCCCATTCGCATTCGACGTCGACCAGTTCTCGCGCCGCCCGGAATTCGTCGACGGTGGCGATCATGGGGAACATGACGCGCAGCTCGCGCCCCGCGCCCGCCGCCAGCAGGGCGCGCAGCTGGAGCCGCAGCAGCGAGGGCCTGTCCAGGCCCAGGCGGATGGCGCGACGGCCCAGGGCCGGGTTCTCCTCGCGCTCCGTCGTCTCCATGTAGGGCAGCACCTTGTCGCCGCCGATGTCGAGCGTGCGGAAGGTCACCGGCCGGTCGCCCGCCGCGTCGAGAACCAGTTTGTAGAGCGCCGTCTGGGTGTTCAGCCGGGGCAGTTCCTCGGACACCATGAACTGGAACTCGGTGCGGAACAGGCCGATGCCCTCGGCCCCGGTGGCGTCCAGGTTCTCCAGATCGACCGCCAGTCCGGCGTTGGTCAGCAGGGTGATCCGCGTGCCGTCCACGGTGACCGCGGGCGTGTCCTTCAGCTTGGCGAACTCGGCCTGGCGCTGGCTGCGGACGGCCATGCGCGACCGCACGGACTCCAGCATATCCGGACGGGGCCGCAGGTGCGCCTCGCCCGTCTCGCCGTCGACGATGACCAGATCCCCTTCGCTCAACCGGTCGCGCACGCCCTGCAGGCGGCCGACGCAGGGGATCTGCAGCGCACGGGCGACGATGGCGGCATGGCTGGCCGCCGAGCCCTCTTCCATCAGAAGGCCGCGGATGCAGTCGCGCGGATATTCCAGCAGGTCCGCCGGACCCAGGTTCCGGGCCACCAGGATGGCGTCGTCGGGCAACTGACGCTGGCCCGGCGTCTCGCCGCCCAGAACCCGCAGCAGCCGGTTCGCCAGATCCTCGAAATCGTGAAGTCGTTCCTTGATGTAGGGATCGCGCGCCTGGGCGAAGCGGGCGCGGTGCTCGTTCCGGACCCGGTCGACCGCCGCCTCGGCCGTCAGGCCGCCGCGCACCGCCTCTTCCAGGGACCGGTTCCAGCCCCGGTCGTCGGCGAACATGCGATAGGTCTCGAGCACCTCGAACGACTGGCCCGCCAGCTTGCCCTGGCCGCCGTCCAGCAGGGCGTCGATCGAGGCCTTCAGGGTGTTCAGCCCCTCGCGCAGCCGGATCTCCTCGACCTGCTGGTTCTCGGCCAACAGTCGTTCGGGCGGCAGGGGGGCCTCGTGCAGAACGACGTGTCCGTACGCCAGCCCTTCCGCGAACCTCTGGCCCTTGATGCGTTCGGGCCGGTGCGGGGCGACCTCGACGTCGCGCAGTTCCTCCTGGGCCAGGAGTTCGCCGCTGGCCACGGTCTCGGCCAGGACCATGGCGATGGTCTGGATGTCCTCGACCTCGTCTTCGTCATAACGACGCTCGGCGCGGTTCTGGACCACCAGCACCCCGATGGCCCGGCCGCCGCGCAACAGGGGCGCGCCCAGGAAGGCATGGTACGGATCCTCGCCGGTCTCGGGGCGATAGGCGAAGCTGGGATGGCTCGGCGCGTCCGACAGGCTGATCGGCTGAGCCAGCCGCGCCACCTCGCCGACCAGACCCTCGCCGGGCTTCAGCCGGGTGGCGTGGACGGCCTCGGGGTTCAGGCCCTGGGTGGCGAACAGCTCCAGCTCGCCCGACGCCCGCCGCAGATAGATGGAGCAGACCTCGGCCACCATCGACTGGGCGATGGTGCGCACGACCACGTCGAGGCGACCCTGGGCCGGACCGCCGTCTGCCATGGCCTCGCGGATCTGGCGCAGGAGGACGCGCGGCCCCCTCGTCATCGCTCCGCCCGCTACGGCCATCCGGTCTCCCTGCCCACGTCCAAGATAGGGCGAGGTGCGGCCAATCCTATACCGCTTCCAGCCCGTATGCCGAATGCAACGCCCGTACGGCCAGTTCGGCATAGGCGGCGTCGATCAGGACGCTGATCTTGATCTCCGAGGTCGAGATCGCCTGGAACTTGACGCCCTTGTCGGCCAGAGCCCGGAACATGGTCTGGGCGACGCCGGCGTGGCTGCGCATGCCGACGCCGACGACCGAAACCTTGGCCACGTCCTCGTCGACGCGGATGTCGGCGAAACCGATCTGGTCCTGCGCGCTCCGCATCAGCTCGGCGGCGCGCTGGGCGTCGCGGCGGCCCGTGGTGAAGGTCAGGTTGACCGCGCCCTCGGTGCGGGCCTGGGACTGGACGATCATGTCGACGTTGACCCCGGCCTCGGCCAGGCGGGTGAAGACGTCGGCGGGAGCGTCCGTGCGATCCGACAGTCCCAGCAGGGTGATGCGGGCCTCGTCGCGGCTCATGGTGACGCCGGACACGATGCGTTTTTCCACGATTTCCTCCTCGTCGCAGATCAGGGTGCCGGACTTCGGCGGAAGATTTCCATGCTCGTCGGGCTCGACGAAGCTGGACAGGACGCGCACGGGCACGCGCATGCCCATGGCCAGTTCGACCGAGCGGGTCTGCAGCACCTTGGCCCCCAGAGACGCCATCTCCAGCATCTCCTCGTAGGAGACCTTCTCCAGCCGCCGCGCCCGGCTCTCGATGCGCGGATCGGTCGTATAGACCCCGTCCACGTCGGTGTAGATGTCGCACGCGCAGCCCAGGGCCGCCGCGACCGCCACCGCCGACGTGTCCGAGCCCCCCCGCCCCAGGGTGGTGATCCGTCCGTCCCGGGTCACGCCCTGGAAGCCCGGAACGACCACGATCTCGCCGCCGTCCACCGCAGTGGCCAGGGCGTCGCCGGGGATGGCCTCGATGCGGGCCTTGCCGTGGGCGTCGTCGGTCAGGATCGGCACCTGCCAGCCCATCATCGACCGGGCGCGAAAGCCCATGTTCCGGAGCGTCAGGGCCAGCAGTCCCGCCGTCACCTGCTCGCCCGAGGCCACGACCACGTCGTATTCGTCGTCGGTCAGGAGGATGCCCGCGCCGGGCGGTCCGGCCCCGTCCGTCCACGCCACCAGCTCATTGGTCTTGCCCGCCATGGCCGAGACGACGACGGCCACGCCATGGCCGGCGCGGACCTCGGCCGCCACGATGCGGGCGGCGCGGCGGATGCGCTCCAGATCGCCCATGGAGGTACCGCCGAACTTCATGACCAGCCGAGTGGCCGTCGTCGCCATGACTGGCATCCCCATTGTTCGCGGTGCTTCTAGCCAGTCCCCCAAGGCAAGACAACCTCCATTGACAACCTATTAAAGACTAAGTAACTATCAACAAACCAAGGAGGTCAAAATGGATCCGCACCAGATTGCCGCCGGCCATCCCACGATCTCGGACAAGATCCGCGCCTTGAACTCGGCGGGGTTCCCGCGAGCGGAGATCGCTCGTGTGGTGCAGCGCAGATATCAGCACGTCCGCAATGTGCTGGAGGCGGACCGGCAGAAAGAGTCGGCAAGTAGCGAGGCTCCTGCCACCCGGGCTGAGGTCGGCTCTGCGTCGCTTGTCAGGATGGAAGTTTTGCGGGACGGCTCGGTCGTTGTGCCCGCGGATATCCTGCGACATCTCGGTGTGCCACCGGGGGGCGTGGTTCTCGGCCACGTCGACGGTGAACAAGTTCGTTTGCTAAGCGGGCGGGCATCGTTGCGTCGCGCGCGCGAACTTGTGGCCAATCTGGTGACGCAGGGGTCCAGCATGGCGGACGAACTCGTTCGGGAACGACGTGAGGAAGCTCGGCGTGGCTGAAGCCGTTCTCGACGCCTCGGCCATTCTTGCGCTGTTGCAGGAGGAACGGGGCGCGGATCGCGTCGAGCCCTTGGTCGAGAACGCATTGGTCTGCTCTGTGAACCTGAGCGAAGTCTTGGCAAAGCTCGTCGACAAAGGCGCATCGCCAAGCCTCGCCACGACCATCGCCACCAGCCTGCCATTCCAGGTCGTCGACTTCGATCTCGACCTTGCGTGCAGAGCTGGACAACTTCGAGACACAACCCGAAAACAAGGACTTTCTCTTGGTGACCGGGCGTGTCTGGCCCTGGCGGAGAGAGAGGGTTTGCCCGCCCTGACGACCGACCGTGGCTGGTCGGAGATCGCTTCGAGGATCGCTGTCGATGTCATCCGCTGAAGGCCCCTCGATCGACCCCGCCGATGTCGCCCGCTTCTCGGCCCAGGCGGCGGAATGGTGGGATGCGCGCGGGCCCTTCGCGCCGCTGCACAAGTTCAACCCGGCCCGGCTCTCCTTCATCCGCGACCGGGCCGCCGCCCGCTTCGGCCGCGATCCGCGCGTCCTCTGCCCGTTCGACGGCTTGAGCCTGATCGACATCGGCTGCGGCGGGGGTCTGGTCGCCGAGCCGATGCGGCGGATGGGGTTCGCCGTCACCGCCGTCGACGCCTCGTCCGAGAACATCGGCACCGCCCGGGCCCACGCCGAACAGATGGGATTGGACATCGCCTACCGCGCGGCGACGGTCGAACAGATGGAGGCCGAGGGCGCGGGCCCGTTCGACGTCGTCCTCGTGCTCGAGATCATCGAGCATGTCGCCGATCCTGAGGCCTTCATCCGCGCCTGCTCGCGGCTGGTCGCGCCGGGCGGACTGATGATCGTGGCCACCCTGAACCGGACGCTGAAGTCGCTGGCGCTCGGCAAGGTCGCGGCCGAATACATCCTGCGCTGGGTGCCCGCCGGCACCCACGATTGGAACCAGTTCATCAAGCCCGACGAGATCCGCCGCATGCTGTCCGAGGAGCCGCTGGCCATCCACGGACCCTTCGGCCTGGCCTATGATCCGCTTTCGGATCGCTGGTCGGAGAGCACCGACGCGGACGTCAACTTCATGATGGTCGCCGAACGTCCCTGATCGCCGTCAGGCGCCGACGAACCCGGAAAGTACGGCTGGATCAGGGGGTCGCGGTCGCCGGTCGCGAGGCGCGGGCGACGAACAGCCGTCCTCGCTCGGCCAGCAGGACGAACCCCAGGGCGATCAGCCCGCAGACGGTGATGCCGATGGCCATGGGGGCCACCGTGCCATCGAACTGCTGACCGATGAACAGGCCGGTCAGCGACCCGAAGACGGTCGAGATGAAGCCCTGGGCCGAGGAGGCGGTCCCGGCGATATGGCCCATCGGCTCCATGGCCATCGCGCCGAAATTGCCCACCAGAAAGCCGAAGCAGAACATCGTCAAACCTTGGAGGACGGCAAAGGTCCAGATCGTCTCGTGGCCCGACAGCGCGACCGCTGCGTGGAGGGCAGCGAAGCCGATGAAGCCCAATAGAGCAGTATGACCGATCATCCGCGAGCCCAGCCGTTCGACCAGCCTGGCATTGGTGATGGCCGCGACCGCGATCCCTGATGCGATCACCGCAAACACACCCCCGAAAAGCTCTGGGGCTTCGAACACGTCGTAGAAGATCTGCTGCGAGGAGTTGATGAAGGCGAACAGGGCCCCGGTGATCGCCGTCATGGCCAGGGTGTAGCCGATGGACAGCCGGTTGGTCAGGGCCTCGCCGAACGCCCGCGCGATCCGTCCGGCCTCGACCGGCTGGCGGTTCTCGGGATGAAGCGTCTCGGGCAGGCGGATGAAGATCCAGACGATCAGGGCGGCCCCGGCGACGGCCAGCAGACCGAAGATCGCCTCCCATGGGGCCAGCGCCAGGATGCCCTGGCCCACCGTCGGCGCGATGATCGGGACGCCCAGGAAGACGAGGAAGCTCAACGACATCACCCGCGCCATGGGGCGGCCCGAATATCGGTCTCTGACGATGGAGACGGCCAGCACGCGGGTCGCCGCCGTCCCCATGCCCTGACCGACGCGGGCCAGGATCAGGGTCTCGAAGCTGGGGGCCAGCATGGCGATGGCGCTGAACACGACGAAGATGCCCAGCCCCGCCAGGATCAGCGGCTTGCGCCCATAGCGATCCGCCAGCGGGCCATAGACGATCTGCAGCGCGCCGAAGCCCAGCAGATAGGCGGTGATGACCCACTGACGGCTGTTCTCGTTCGCGACCCCCAGGGCCTCGCCGATCTGGGGCAGGGCCGGCAGCATGATGTCGATCGACAGGGCGTTGATCGCCATCATCGAGGCGATCAGGCAGACGAACTCGGGAAACCCCGGCCCCCTGACGGCGGGAGAAGATGCGGCGTCGGGGGAGGTCATTCAGGCCAAATGAGCCCGGTCCGCACGTCGCGCAACCGTTCGGCCGTCACATATTGCAACTGCGAAGACCGGCGCGGGGAGTCAGGGCGTGAACTGGATCGTCCGGGCGAACTGAAAGGCTTCCGGCACCGGATCGACCTCGGCCTCATCCATCAGAGCGATCGCGGCCTCTCCGAACCCCATGCCGGGATGGGTTTCGGCCAGGACGAAACAACCCTCGACCCGACCCTGCGGCGTGGCGGCGCATTCCAGGGTCACGGCCACGCCCTGAAGCAAGGGAGCCGAGGCGACCGGCGTCGGTTCCGGAGCGAGCGTCGGCGGCATGATCAGCCCGATGGCGGGAGACGAGGCGAGGGCGGCAGAGAAGATGAGTGACAGCATGACATTGGACCTGGGTTGCCCCTTTCCAATGTCTTGATGGCGCTTGCGTTCCGGTCGTCGCCGAACGCCGTGCGTGGTGCCCCCGGTCGGACTCGAACCGACACTCCTTGCGGAACCGGATTTTGAGTCCGGCGCGTCTACCAATTCCACCACAGGGGCGCAGACCTGGCGATGCCACAGCCGGGGCGGGGTCGTCCAGCACGTTTGATCGTCGGACCGGCGACGCCCTGTGACCGCTCGCCCCTTGCGTTTCACCACGGTGTAACGCATCTGCCAGACATGAGCGCGACCCTGCCCGACCTCGCCGTCGTCTATGAACACCCCGAATGGTTCGAGCCGCTGTTCGCGGCCCTGGACCGGCATGGCGTCAGCTATGTGAAGGTCCCGCTGGCCGGCAGCACCTTCGACCCGGCCGCCTCGCCCGCCCCGGCGCGCGTCGTATTCAGCCGGGTGGCGATGTCCAGCTTCCTGCGCGATCCCGAGCATCCGATCTTCTATGCCCAGAGCCTGTTCGAGCACTGGCGGGGGCTGGGCACGCGGGTCGTCAACGCCTCGGCCCTGAACATCGACACCTCCAAGGCGCGGCAGATGTCGCTGATCGCTCGGCTGGGCCTGAAGGGGCCGGCGACGCGCGTCGCGCACCGACAGGCGGACATTCCGGCGGCGGCCGAGGGCCTGCGGTATCCGGTGCTGGTCAAGGCCGACATCGGCGGAGCCGGGGCGGGCATCACCCGCTATGAGACGCCCGAAAAGCTGGCCGAGGCGGCGGGCGAGAGCTGGTGCCCCGTGGGCGTCAACGGCATCTCTCTGATCCAGGAATACGCGCCGCGCCGAGACGGCAAGATCACCCGCGTCGAGACCCTGAACGGGCGCTTTCTCTATGCCATCGACATCGAGAGCCCCGGCGATGCCTTCGACCTGTGCCCGGCCGACGCCTGCCTGGTCCGGCCCGGCGCGCCGACCCTGACCATGACGAAGACGACCCCGCCCCCCGAGATCATCGAGGCGGTCGAACGGCTGGCTGTCGCCGCGGAACTCGAGGTCGGCGGGATCGAGTATCTGATCGACGACCGGGACGGATCGGTCCTGTTCTACGACATCAACGGCCTGTCGAACTTCGTCGCCAAGCCGGTCGAGGTGCTGGGCTTCGATCCCCACGACGATCTGGTCGACTGGCTGAAGGGCATCGTCGTCGAAGAGAAGAACAAGCACGGTTTGGGAGCGGCGGCATGAGGTACGGCTATTGGGCCCCGGTCTTCGGCGGCTGGCTGAGGAACGTGGCCGACGAGCGCGAGGCGTCGTGGGAGAACGCGTCGCGGCTGGTGAAGCGGTCCGAGGCCCTGGGCTATGATCTGACCCTGATCGCCGAGCTGAACCTGAACGACATCAAGGGCATCGAGGCGCCGGCGCTCGACGCCTGGTCGACGGCCGCGGCCTTGGCGGCGGTGACCGAGACGATCGAGCTGATGGTGGCGGTGCGGCCGAACTTTCACCAGCCGGCCCTGTTCGCCAAGAAGGCGGCGAACATCGACCGGATCTCGAACGGACGCCTGGCGCTGAACGTCGTCTCGTCCTGGTGGGCCAAGGAGGCCGAGAGCTATGGCCTGCAATTCGACCAGCACGACGACCGCTATGCCCGCACCACCGAATGGCTGCAGGTTCTGGCGCGGCTGTGGACCGAGAAGCGCGTCGATTTCGAAGGCCGCTACTACACGCTGAAGGACGCCATCGTGGAGCCCAAGCCGACGTCGAGCCCGGATCGGCCGCGCCCGGTCATCTATGCGGGTGGGGAATCGGAGGCGGCCAAGACCCTGATCGCGCGCCACTGCGACGCCTATGTCATGCACGGCGACGAGCCGGAATTCATCGCCGAAAAGATCGCCGACATGAAGGCGCGGCGCGAGGCGTTCGGCCTGCCGCCGATGCAGTACGGCATGGCCGGTTATGCCATTGTGCGCGACACCCAGGCCGAGGCGGATCGCGAGCTGGAGCGGATCACGACGATCCCCGGCCTGGCCGACGGCACTCCGCCCGCCGGCTTCGCCAACTTCGACCAGTGGCTGAGCGGCACCGAGCTGGAGCGGGAGCTGAAGATCCGCGAATACAGCGTCTCGAACCGGGGCCTGCGCCCCGGCTTCGTCGGCACGCCCGAGACCGTCCGGGAGCGGATCGAGGCCTTCGAGGCAGCGGGGCTCGATCTTCTGCTGCTCCAGATGTCGCCTCAGGAGGAGGAGATGGAGCGGTTCTCGGCGCAGGTGATGCGGAGCGACTGACGCCTGTCAGGGTTGGCGACGCAGACGGCTCGAAGGCGCGATATAGGCGTCGGCTCCGACGGCCCCATCTCTGAAGTTCGTGCGATAGATGATTCTCCGCACTGGGAGAGCACCCGCCCTGTCTGCGGCATTGCGCACCCTCGCACCCTCTGTGGACGCCAACGTGGCCTGACCGAAGCCTCCATCAATCGGGTGTTCGGATTCAACCACGCACTCGCGCAGACGTCCGTCGGGTCGTGTGAGGCACGAAATGACCGCAAACCCGGACTCGTACCGGTTTCGAGAAGGAAACTCGACCTGAGGCGGCCTTTCCCATTGAATCCCTTCGGGCAGGCTTCCGTCGACAGGCTGAATTTCGGCGTCGCGGGGATCGACCAGAGGCCGATCGCAGGCCTCCAGCGTGCGGTCGATGGCGGCGCTGGACGGCGGCAGGTCAAGCACATAACGAAGGTTCCGCCCGCCCTCGCCTGCGCCGGGCAACATCACCTGCAGCGATCCACCCCGTCTGAGGGCGCGCGCGAACGGAGCCGGCAACTCGCTGACGGCCAGATTCGGATTCCGGGTGACGTTCCAGCGCTGCTCGAACGGACTGTCTTCGCCGAACCGAAGCGTCAGAACTCGGGTCTCGACTCCTTCGGCCGCGGGGGGCAGACCGCCGATCAAGGCGTCGTAACGCCCGCCGACGCAACGAACCGCAATCCCCAGCCCGTTGCTGAACTCCAACTGAGCGGCGGTCAGTCGTCGCTCGGCATCGACGGTCGCGTCCCAGTCGTCGGTCGTTTCCTGAGCCAGGACGCCGCTCGCGAAGGCGGCCAGGGCCACCGCGACAAGAGTGCGACTGCGAATGGCCATGATGCTCCCCGGGGTCAAATCGCTACTGAACTGGCCATGCGTGCTGCTGCAACAGCGGCAGGCGACGCCGAAACCCAGCCACAGTCCCCTGATCGTCGCAAGCGTTGCCGGAACTAAATCCCGACCACTTCCTGCTCGATCGCGCCGAAGATCGAGTGGTGCCTGTCGTCCAGCATCTCGATTCGCACCGTGTCGCCGTGGCGGAGGAACGCTGTGGCGGGCGCGCCGGTCAGGATGGTCTCGACCGTCCGCACCTCGGCGATGCAGGAATAGCCCAGTCCGCCCTGATCGACCGGCTTGCCGGGGCCGCCGTCCGCGTCGCGATTGGACACGGTGCCCGAGCCGATGATCGAACCGGCGACCAGGCTGCGCGTGCGGGCCAGGTGGGCGATCAGAACGCCGAAGTCGAAGGTCATGTCGATCCCCGCGTCGGCGCGGCCGAAGTCCTTGCCGTTCAGCTGGACCGACAGGGCCCCGTGCAGCTTGCCGTCCTGCCAGCGGTCGCCCAGGGCGTCGGGCGTGACGAAGACGGGCGACAGGGCGCTGGCGGGCTTGGACTGGACGAAGCCGAACCCCTTGGCCAGTTCGCCCGGGATCAGGTTTCTCAGGGACACGTCGTTCACCAGTCCGATCAGGCGGATGTGGTCGCGGGCTTCATCCGGGGTCACGCCCTGCGGTACGTCGCCGGTGACCACGACGATCTCGGCTTCCAGGTCGCAGCCCCAGCTCTCGTCGGCCAGGGGGATGGCGTCGCGGGGCCCCATGAAGTGATCCGATCCGCCCTGATACATCAGGGGGTCGGTCCAGAAGCTGTCGGGCATCTCGGCGCCGCGCGCCCTTCGCACCAGTTCGACGTGGTTCACATAGGCCGACCCATCCGCCCACTGATAGGCGCGCGGCAGAGGAGCGGCGGCGTCGCGTTCGTGGAAGCGGCCCCGGGGGACGGCCTCGTGGTCCACGCTTTCGGCCAGGGCCCGCAGGCGCGGTTCGCACCGCTCCCAGTCGTCCAGGGCCGCCTGCATCGTGGGCGCGATCAGGAAGGCGTCGGTGAACCAGGCGAGGTCCGAGGAGACGACGACGAGGCGACCGTCGCGGCCGTGCTTGAGCGAGGCGAGTTTCATGCGCTGAGGATTAGGCGGTTTCCTCGGCCTTGGGAACGCCCGGTCCGGACGCTCAATGGCCCTGACCGTGCGATCGCGCCCGGGACGCGGTCGGTCGGCGTGACAGGGCGGAACGCGCGGCCTTCAGTTCGCGGATGCGGGCGGGGCTGTCCAGCCAGTGATCGTGAAACTGGCGCACCGCCTTGGCCAGGGCCTCGACCTGTTCGGGACCGCTCATGGCCTGGGTTTCGGGCTTCGGGGCCGATTGGGGGTCGGGCTTCGGGGCGGCGGCGTTGTGGCCGCACTCCGGCTTGTGTGTCCCCGTGCAGCCGCAAGCGGCAGGAGGCGTGACGGCCACTCCGCCAATGTAGACCTGGTTGACCGTGACGGGGGCCCCTGTCGCAGTGGACTTGCAAGTGCAGGCTTCGGGCTTGCCGCAGCCGCAGGCGGGACCGGGCGGAGCGACCGTCGCCTTGGCCTCGACCTTCTTTTCGCCCTTCAAGGCCTCGTCCAGGGCCTTGAGCGACGGCGTGATTCCTTTGGCGACGTCCAGCACGGGACCTAGAAGCTCGTGGATCAGGTCCCGCAGAGCTTGGGCTCGTGACTTCAGCTCGTTTGTCGAGGCGGCCATGGCGGCCGAAGAGGCGACCAGAATGGTCGCGTGTATGCTTGTGACCGAGTGGTCGTTGTAGGTGTTGTTTATGGTTTTTCCTCGGTTTAGCCCGAGCAGGAAGCTCAAAACCGCCACAGTCAAGCCGGCCAAGATCTGGAGAAGGAAGTCCCCTCCTGCGCCGCTAAGCGGACCCGCCTGTTCGACCATGATCGGAAAGTCCGTTGGCGGTGTCATGCAGCTTTCCCCGGTTCAGCACCGCAGTTTCTGTTCGACGCGCCTCCGGCGCAACACAAAGGTTAACGCTGGTCTGTGAAGGTTGTGGGTCGCCGCCTCAGGGGGCGCGCAGCAGGGCGCGGGCCTCGACGCCCGTCTTCGCCGCCGCGTCGCGCACCTCGACCTCGACGACGACCGCCCCCGCCGGATCGTGGGCCCACAGATAGCGGCGCTCGACCTCGACCGTCCGGCCCGACGGGGCGAAACCCTCGAAGCTGTCGCCCCACGGCGTGATGCGTGTCAGCTCGGGCCAGGTCAGGGCGCAGGCGGCGGTCAGCTCGTCCTGGGCCATTTCGGTCAACTCGTCGGACGGGCTCACAGCCATCGTCGCACGCGGCGCCGATAGGCCTCGTAGTCCGCTCCGAACCGGGCGGCGAGATAGACCTCCTCGCGCTGGATGACGAAGCGGTCGACGACCAGCAGACAGGGAATCAGCAGGACGATGGCCAGCGGGCTGTCGAGCCCGACCGCCAGCGCCAGATAGGTGACGGCGAACCCGACGTAGATCGGATTGCGGGTGAAGCCGTAGACGCCGCCGGTGACCAGGGCCGTCGAGGGCTTCCACGGCTGAACGGCGGTCCTGGCCTTGTGAAACGCCGGCCGCCCAGGCTTCGACCGCGAGGCCCAGCACCAGCCCCGCGATGGCGATGCCGGCCTGAACGGGGCGGTCCAGCCCCAGGCTGGGTTCGTCGATCAGCTGTCCGCCGCCCCAGCCCAGGGCGAGGAAGCCCAGATAGATCAGGGGCGGCGGCGCGATGACGCCGGGGATGTCGGCGGTGCCGCGGCCCGCCATCATTCTTCGTCGGCGTAGATGGCGACGACGGCGGGCGAGGCGCTGGTCACCGCGCCCCGGTACATGCCGGAGGTGGTCATGGCGAAGCCGGGCACGCCCTGGGCGTCGACCACGATGACGCCGCCATAGCCGCCCAGCGACAGGGCGTCGTCGACCTCGGCCTGACCGGCGTCCTCGGACGAGGCCCCGGCGGCGATGCGGCTGCAGATGTCGCGGGCCACGGTGGCGCGGATGTAGAACTCGCCGTCGCCGGTGGCGGAGACGGCGCAACCGTCGCGGTTGGAGGCATAGGTGCCGGCGCCCAGCACGGGCACGTCGCCGACCCGGCCCCAGCGCTTGCCGGTGGTTCCACCGGTCGAGGTTCCGGCCGCGAGCGTGCCGGACTGATCCAGGGCCACGGCACCGACCGTGCCGAATTTGCGCTCGTTCAGCGGCGGCGCGGGTTCGATCGCGGCCATGCCGGGGGCGGGGGCTCCGGCCGGACGCGCGGGGATCGGCAGGTCGCGCTCGCGCAGATGGCTCTCCAGCCCCTGCCAGCGGCGCTCGGTGAAGAACCAGGACGGCTCGACCTGTTCCAGATCCTGTGACGCCGCGAAGGTGTCGGCCCCCGCGCCGATCAGCATGACGTGAGGCGAGTTCTCCATCACCGCGCGGGCGGCGGCGATGGGGTGGCGGGTGGTGGTCAGGCCCGCGACCGCCCCGGCGGACAGGTCGCGGCCGTTCATGACGGCGGCGTCCAGCTCGTTGCGCCCTTCTGCGGTGAAGACGGCCCCGCGACCCGCGTTGAACAGGGGATCGTCTTCCATGAGCTGGATCGCGGTCTGGATGGCGTCGAGCGAGGTTCCGCCTTCACGCAGAATGGCGGCCCCCGCCTCGAGCGCGCGAGACAGGGCCGCGCGATAGGCGGCGTCCTGTTCCGGCGACAGGTTGGCCCGCTCGATCACGCCGGCTCCGCCGTGGATGGCGAAGGCCCAGCGCGCGGGCTCCTGCGCGGCGGCGGGGCCGGCCAGTGCAAGTGCAAGAGCAGCAATCGCGAGACGTCTGACGAGCACGGAACTCTCCCTTTTTGCAAACGCCGGTGGACCGAGCGTCAGGATGAAAATCGAGTCTGAATAGTCTGAACTGTGCGAAATCCAGCAGCGCAGGCCGCTCGTTTCAGGACGCTAGCACAAGGCGACGTCAAAATCGGACGCAGCGCCTAAGGCCCTCGCCGGTGGTGCGACCACTTCCACAGACGATAGCCGACGATCGGCGCGAAGCCGCCGACCAGGGCGGCGATCAGCACGGTCCAGAAGCCGCCGCCCAGGCCGAACTGGCCCACCAGCCCGCCGACGATCGCCGCCGCCAGCGGGCCGAGGAACGGCATCCAGTGAGGCGGCGCGACCTTAATTCGCGTCGACCTTGATGACGCCGCGACGGATCTGGTCCAGCTCGATGGAATCGAACAGGGCCTGGAAATTGCCTTCGCCGAACGCCTGGTTGCCCTTCCTCTGAATGATCTCGAAGAAGATCGGGCCGAACATGTCCTGGGTGAAAATCTGCAGCAGCAGGCCGTCCTCGTCCGAGCCGTCGATCAGGATACGGTTCTTGCGCATCCGGGCCACGTCGTGCCCATGGTTGGGCAGGCGTTTGTCGATCAGTTCGAAATAGGTCTCGATCGTGTCCTGGAAGGGCACGCCGCGTTCCTTCAACGTCTCGACCGTCTCGAAGATGTCGTCGGTGGCGAGCGCGATGTGCTGGATGCCCTCGCCGTTGTAGCGCCGCAGGAACTCCTCGATCTGGGAGTTCTCGTCCTGGCTCTCGTTGAGCGGAATGCGGATGGCGCGGTCGGGCGCGATCATGGCCTGGCTGAACAGGCCGGTCGCCTTGCCCTTGATGTCGAAATATTTCTGCTCCTCGAAGGCGAAGACCTCGCCGTAGAAGCCGGACCAGGTCCGCATCTGGCCGCGCCGGACGTTGTGGGTCAGGTGATCCAGCATGTGCAGGCCCACGTTGTTCCTGCGCTCGGCTTCTTCCCAGCCCTCGATCTCGTCCCAGCCGTCGTAGAGCGAGCCCTTCTCGCCGTAGGAATCGATCAGATAGAGCAGCGATCCGCCGATGCCGCGCAGCACATAGGCGCCATCGCCCAGCGCGCCGCCGTCATGCATCTCGGCCGAATGGGCCCCGCGCGCGACGGCACCCTCATAGGCGGCCTTGGCGTCGGCGACGCGGAAGGCCATGCCGTTGGCCGACGGACCGTGATCGCGGGCGAACTCGCCGGCGTGACCCTTGGGCTCGGCATGGACCAGGAAGCTGATGTCGCCCTGCTTCATGCGCACCACGCCGTTGGCGGGATTGCGGTGGGTCTGGACGAAACCCAGGGTCTCCAGCTGGCGGATCATGGCCTGGGGATCGGGGCCGGTGAACTCGACGAATTCGAAGCCGTCGACACCGAGGGGGTTCTCGTGGGCGGCCGCGGTCGCGCGGGGGGCCAGGTCGTCCATGGCGGGTCTCCTGAAGAAGCGGTGGCCGCAAGGGGGTCGGCCGGTTGGCGCGGAACCTAGTGGCCCCGCCGCGCGAAGCCAACCCGCGCAGGGTCGCGGCGTGTTCACGAGGCGGCGATGCTTGCCCGTCCGGCCCGCTCGTCCTAATCCCGGGGCATGGCGAACACCCCCTTGATCTGCCCGTCCATCCTCGCCGCCGATTTCGCCAAGCTGGGCCAGGAGGTCGCGGCGATCGAGGCGGCCGGCGCCGACTGGGTCCACGTCGATGTGATGGACGGCCACTTCGTGCCCAACATCACCATCGGCCCCGATGTGGTGAAGGCGCTGAGGCCCCACACCACCCTGCCGTTCGACGTGCATCTGATGGTCGCGCCGGTCGATCCCTGGCTGGAGGCCTATCGCGCCGCCGGGGCCGACATCCTGACCGTCCATCCCGAGAGCGGCCCGCACCTGCACCGGACGCTCGGCCGCATCCGTCAGCTGGGGGCCAGGGCCGGCGTGGTGCTGAACCCCGGCACGCCCCTGACGGTGCTGGAGGAGGTGATCGATCTGGTCGACCTTGTGCTGCTGATGTCGGTCAATCCGGGGTTCGGGGGCCAGTCCTTCATCGACAGCGCCCTGACCAAGATCGAACGGACGCGGGCGCTGCTGGATGCCGCCGGGTCGACGGCGCACCTGCAGGTCGACGGCGGCGTGACCGCGCTGAACGCCGGGGCCTGCGTCGCCGCCGGGGCCGATGCCCTGGTCGCCGGAACCGCCGTGTTCAAGGGCGGGCCGGACGCCTATGCGGCCAATATCGCGGCTCTGAAGGGTGCCCGGGCGTGAACCCCATCGGCCCGTTCGCCGAACGATCCACGCCCTCGGTCGGGCCCGACGGCATTCCGGGCCTGAGGGGCGCGCCGACGCGGACACCGGTCCGCAGCGCCGGCGTGGCCACGGGTCCGGGGCTGTGGCCCGCGATCGCCGGGCGGCTTGTGACCCGTCAGATGTGGATCGAGCTGTATGGGCTGCCCGGCTATGCCCAGACGCTCGCCGCCGGAAAGGCCGTCGCCTTCGCCGCCTCGCCGCGCGACTTCCGGCCAGTGGAGGGGGCGCTCGGCAAGGCGATCCTGTCGGGCAAGTTCCACCTGGCGGGCACCCATATGGAGGTCGAGGCCGGCGGTGATCCGTGGAACCGGCCCAGCCCCTCCAAGCCCTTCGCCACCGACCTTCACGCCTTCGCCTGGCTGCCGTCGCTGATGCTCAACGACGAGCGGGGCGCGCGCGAAGCCCTGCGGCTGACGCTGATCTGGGCCGAGACCTTCACGCGGTGGTCGCCGTTCGCCTGGGACCCGCAGATTCTGGCCCGGCGGACCTTCAACATCGCCTGCGCCGCCCGGCGCATGGGGGCGGTGGCGACGGACGGCGAACGCTTCCGTTTGGCCGATGTGCTGGGTCGGCAGGCGCGTCAGCTGCTCAGACCGCCCGGCGGACTGGCGGGGCAGGCCGAACGGCTGGTCGCCGCCGCCGTGGCCGGAGCCGTCCTGGCGGGAACGCCGGGACAGAGGCTGCGACGCGCGGCCCTGGGTCGGCTGCCTGGCGCGCTGCGGGTCACGGTCTTCGGCGACGGCGGTCATGCGTCGCGCGGTGCCGAGGCGGGACTGGAGCTGCTGCTCGATCTGCTGACGCTGAACGAGGCCCTGGCCCAACTTTCGGAGCCGGTGCCCGAGGCCATGGCCGGGGCCATCATGCGGCTGACCACGGCGCTTCGGCTGCAGACCCTGCCGGACGGACGGCTGGCGGCGTTCCAGGGCGGAGGGCCCTCGAGCCCGAGCCGCGTCGCGGCGGCCCGTGACCATGACGATCACGCCGATGCGCCGGGCGGCGCCAGCGGCTCGGTCGGGGGCATGGTGCGAATCCGCTCGCCCCTGCTGACGGTCATGACGGACGCCGGGCCCCCGGCGCGCGGCGCCTGGTCCGAGGCCGCCTGCGCCCAGCCTCTGGCGCTCGAGATCGTCTGCGGCAAGGACCGGTTGATCACCGGCTGCGGCTGGACGCCCCGCGCCGCCGACCGGCAGGGCCTGCGGCTGGCCCCGGGCCATTCGACCCTGACCCTGGGAGAGGCGACCTTCGCCGAACCGCTGGGCGGCTGGAAGGCGGACCTGCTGGGTCCACGCCTGTTCGGTCGGCCGTGGAAGACCAAGGTCGAGCGTCGCGACGCCGAGGGCGCCGTGTGGCTGGAGGTCGAGCACGACGGCTGGGCCGCGCCCTTCGGCCTGCTGCACCAGCGCCGGCTCTATCTGGATCAAAGGCTGGACGAACTGCGCGCAGAGGAGCGGCTGCATCCCTGTCCGGAAAGCCGGGGTCAGGTGCGGGCCATCGCGGCACCGTACGCGGTGCGGTTCCATCTGGAACCGGGGGCCCAGGCGTCGTTGGCGCGGGATCGCCGCTCGATCCTGCTGCGCGGCCATTCGGGGCGGGGCTGGTGGTTCCGCACCGACGGGCCCGACGTCGCCATCGAGCCCTCCGTCCATGTCGAGGACGGACTGACCCGGCGCTCGCTCCAGGTCGTGGTGCGAGGCTCGGCGCGGACCGACGCCGAAACGAAGATCCGCTGGAAGCTCAGCCCGGCGGGAGCGGCGGGCGACCCGACCTGAGTCTGCCCCGCGAGATCACGGGGTCAGGGTGACCTCGGCCTCGCCATCCTCGCGCGTCACGGTCAGCACCAGCGGACCCCGGCCGCCCAGCAAGCGCCCGAGATCGGCCAGAGACCCCACCGGCCGACGCCCGATCGCCGTGACGATGTCTCCGGCGCTCAGGCCCGCGGCGGCGGCGACGGAGCCGCCCTCGACCGCCTGGACCTGGGCCCCCTCGGCGACCTGGGCGAAGCTGGCGCCGAAGGCCTGGATGGCGCTGGACCCGATCTGGACGCCCTCGTCGAAGGGGACCTCGACGTTCAGGCTGGCCGTCGCCTCCTGTCCGTCGCGCTGATAGACGATGGTCAGCGGCGTGCCGGGAGGGGCGATGCCGATGGTCGCTTGCACAGAGCCGGCGTTCGCGGCGGCCCGGCTCTGGACCCGGGTTATGATGTCGCCGCGACGCAGGCCCGCCCGGTCGGCGGGCGAGCCCGGCGTCACGTCCTCGACGATGGCGCCGCGCACGAAGCCCAGGCCCAGCTCGACCGCTCGCTCGGCCGTCAGGGACCCCAGGGTCGCTCCGATCCGGCCGCGCGTGACCTCGCCGGAGGTCCTCAGCTGGTTCACCACGAACATCAGGATGCGTGTCGGGACCGCGAAGGCGATGCCGTCGTTGCCGCCGTTGAAGTCGCCCGACAGGATCGAGGTGTTGATGCCGATCAGCCGCCCCCGGCTGTCCAGCAGAGGCCCGCCCGAATTGCCGGAGTTCACCGCCGCGTCGGTCTGGATGTAGTCCTCGACGGCGTCGCCCATGCCCGACCGGTTCAGGCCCGAGATCACCCCCATGGTCAGGGTCTGGTCCAGCCCCAGGGGATAGCCGACGGCGAAGGCGAGATCGCCCGTCCGCAGGGTGTCGGAATCGACCATCTCCACCTGCGTCAGGCCCGTGGCCTGGATGCGCAGGACGGCCAGGTCCGTGGCCTGGTCCGATCCGATCAGTTCGGCGTCCAGCAGGCGGCCGTCCGACAGGTCGACACGATAGGTCTGGCCGTCCGCGACGACATGGTTGTTGGTGATGATGATGCCTTCGGCCGCGTCGATGATCACGCCCGAGCCGCTGGAGACCGCGGCCGGCACGCCCCCCTCGCGCGACGGACCGGCGGAGACGCCCAGGGTCGTCACCTGGACCACGGCCGGCAGCGAACCCTCGAGCCCGGTCGAGAAGCTGAACACCCCCCGTCGGCTGTCGTAGGGAAGGGGGAAGTCGCTGGACGGCGGCGTTTGCGCGGCGTCGGTCCGGGCGGTCGACTGAGCTGTCGCGGCCGTGCCCCCGGTCACTCCGATGACGAGGGCGACGGCGGTGGCGGTCAGGAAGCGGGCGCGCGTCATGTGGTCTTTTCCCAGTGTGTCGGCCGGAGCCTATCGTGTGAACCGCGCCGTGACGATGGTCCCGGGCGCGGCGTCATCAATCGTCATTCCCGCGCCATGCCGGCGAAGGCTGGCGCGTACGAAGGCCAGCCCCATGCCATGGCTCTCGCGGGGCCCCGCCGCCTTGCCCATGCCGGGCCCCTGATCGGCCACGCTCAGCACCGGTCCGTCCTCGCCCGGATGGGCGCGGATCAGGACCAGCCCGCCGTCCGGCGAGAACTTGACGGCATTGTCCACCAGATTGGCGACCGCGCGCTGGAGCAGGGACCGAACGCCCAGGACGGCCACCGGCTCGGCCTCGGCGCGGATGACGATGCCCCGTTCGTCGGCGATCGGCTGATAGAGCTCGACCGCGGCCTCGGCCAGGATGTCCAGCCGGACACTCTCGAACGACCAGGCTTCGCCGTCGCGCAGGGCCATGGCCTCGTTCATCGCCCGGGTGATGTCGGCCAGGTCCTGGCGCGCCTCCTGGGTCAGTCTCAGCCGTTCGGCCGGATCGTCGGTATCGGCCAGGCGATCCAGCCGCGCCGTGGCCCGCGCCAGCGGCGTGCGGAAGTCGTGAGCCAGCTGGTCGGCGGAATCGCGCAACCAGGTCAGAAGTTCGTCCAGGCGGTCCAGCGTCCGGTTCACCTGGCCCGACAGCTCCGTCAGCTCGGGCGCGACCGAGACGTCGGGGGCGCGGCGCGAGAAATCGCCGACGGCGGCGCGGTCCAGCACCTGGGTCACCTCGGCGACGGCGCTTGTCAGCCGGCGGCGGGCGAATGTGGCCGCCGTGAGGCCGGAGACCAGGATCAGGACCCCGATGACCGCCACCGCCAGCACGGCCCAGCGCCAGGCGACACCGGCGGGATCGACCACCCGCCCGACCATGACGTCCAGGGCCCCGATCGGCCGGCGCACGACGACCACCTCGACGGCGCGCGACGGGCACAGCTGCCCGACCGCCAGTTGAACCAGATAGACGTCTTCACCCAGGCTGGTCAGGCGACGGGCCCTCGCGGTCTGCAGCGCCACCAGACCTGCGGGCTTGCCCACGGGTGCGCGGATCAGACGCACGCCTGCCCCGCCCCGGCCGGTGCGACAGGTTTCTTCCAGCGTCGTGCTCTCGCGACCCGGCCCGTCCTGAAAGGCGGTCAGCAGGGCCGACAGATAGGCCGCATCGGCCTCGGTCATAACACTGGCGTCCATCGCGGTGTCGGGCGGCAGTTTGGTGGCGATGGCCCCGAAGTCCGCGAGGGCGGCCAGAGCCGCCTGCTGTCGCTGGTCCAGCTGGGCCGCCCGTCCTGTGATCAGCAAAGAGCCCGTCAGGGCGACGGCGGCCAGTATGGCCAGGGTCGAGGCGAGCTGGAACGACGTCCGCCGGGCCAGCCAGGCGGTTGTCGCCGACAGGTCCACGGCACGTCCGAAGGCGGCCCAGATGCCGGGTTGGCTGGACGCCAAGGCTCAGGCCGCGTCCAGGTCGCGGAACACCAGGCTCTGGCTGCGCGCCGAGACGATCAGGGGATGCAGATCCTCGCCGAGCTCGGGGGACTGTTCCTTGAGCCGACGGCGCAGGGCCGAAATCCGGGCGTCGATGATGTTGACGAAATTGTCCGGCAGAAAGGTCCATTCGACCCAGCATCGGTCCCACAACATGGTCTTGGTCACCGGCTGGCCCCGCGCCGTCATCAGTTCGGAGACGATGGCGAATTCGAGCGGGGACAGATCGATCAGCCGTTCGCCCTCGGCGGTCTTCAGCTTCAATGTCCGCGCTCCCGGCGACAGGCGGAACGGGCCGTTCAGCAGGTCGCTGTTGGCCGGGCGCGCGCGTCGGGCCACCCGGCGCAGCTGGGCCGCGATCCGGGCCAGGAGCTCCTCGTCGCCGACTGGCTTGGACAGATAGTCGTCCGCCCCGCCCAGCAGACCCTCGACCCGCTGGCGCTCGCCGGTCAGGGCCGTCAGCATCAGGGCCGGGGCGTCCGAGGCGGCCCCCGAAGATTCGCGCAGCCGTTTCAGGGTCTCCAGTCCGTCGAGCCCCTTGGTCAGGCGGTCCAGGATCAGGATGTCGTAGGGCCGGGCCAGGGCGGCCTCCAGCGCCTGTTCGCCGGCTTCGAACCGGTCGACGGCGGCGAAGCCGGCGCGCAGCAGGCGGTCGCTGACATGGTCGGCTAGGGCCGGATCATCTTCCAGCAGCAGGGCCCGTCGTCCGGCAAACACCTCCGCGAGCGCCGCGAACGGGTCATCGATCGCGACCCCGGCCTGATCCATCGTCTCGGTCATGCCCGTCCCCCGTCCAGACGCACGATAGGCGCCCCGCCGCCCCCGCGACAATCCCGAGCGGCTGATGCTTTCTGACGCCCGCGTCGGGAACATGAACTATTTTTAAGACTCTCTCCCAGTCGTGCGGCGTAGGGTCGGGGACGAAGCGCGGGTCAGGTCGCGCCCCTTCGTCGCAAACCCCAGGAAAATCTCATGAAGTCGCTTCTGCTCGGTGCCGCCATCGGCGCCATGCTGCTGCCCTCCGCCGTTCTGGCGCAGGATCACGATCACGCCTGCCTGGATGAGGCCTGCACGGTCTGGTCGATCTTCCAGGACGTCCCGGCCGTCGAGGGCGCTTCCGGTTGGCAGGGCGTTGACGCCCCCCGCTACGGCACCTGGGGCTTCGATCCGGCCGGCATGGACACCTCGGTCGCGCCCGGCGACGACTTCATGCGCTACGCCAACGGCGCGGCGCTGGACCGGCTGGTGATTCCGGCGGATCGCACCAGCTACGGGTCTTTCGCCCTTCTCGGCGAGTTGTCCGAGAACCGGATCAAGGCCATGATCGACGGCCTGGCGGCGAGGTCGGATCTTGTCGCCGGCTCCGACGAACTGAAGATCGCCGACGCCTATCGCAGCTACATGGACGTGGCGCGGATCGAGGCGCTGGATGCCCAGCCGCTGCAACCCTATCTGGCGGCCATCCGCGCGGCCGACAGCCATGACGCCATGGCCGCCTACATGGGGCGGACGGTCGGCGGCCTGGGCGGGTCCTTCTTCGCCACGGGGATCGGCACGGATCAGAAACAGCCGGACCGCTATGTCACCTCCGCCGGCCAGTCGGGGCTCGGCCTTCCGAACCGCGACTACTATCTGTCGCCCCTCTATGCGGACAAGAAGACCCAGTATCAGGCCTATGTCGCCCGCATGCTGGAGATGATCGGCTGGGAAGACCCCACCGGTAACGCGGAGCGGATCGTGGCGCTGGAAACCGCGATCGCCGAGGCCCACTGGACCCCGATCGAGAACCGCAATCGCGACCGGACCTATAACGAATACACGATCCAGCAGCTGGCGGCCGATGCGCCCGGCTTCGACTGGAACGGCTATTTCGGCGCGGCCCGCCTGGGCGACGTTCCCCGTCTGATCGTTCGCCAGAACACGGCCATGCCGAAGCTCGCGGCCATCTATGCCGAGACGCCGATGGCGACGCTGCAGGCCTGGCAGGCCTTTCACACCACCGATCAGGCGGCGCCGCGCCTGTCGGCCCGCTTCTCGGACGCCCAGTGGGAGTTCCGTTCGCGCGACCTGCAGGGCCAGCCCGAGCAGCGTCCGCGCGACCGCCGCGCCATCGCCTTCGCCCAGGGCGCATTGGGCGAGGCCATCGGACGCCAATATGTCGCCGACTGGTTCCCGGCTGAGTCCAAGGCCCAGATGGAAGAGCTGGTGGCGAACCTGCGCCGCGCCCTGGCCCTGCGCATCGAGACCTATGACTGGATGAGCGCCGAGACCAAGGCGGCCGCCCAGGACAAGCTGGCCAAGTTCACGGTCAAGATCGGCTATCCCGACCGCTGGCGGGATTACTCCGACCTGGAGATCCGTGGAGACGACCTGTTCGGCAATGCCGAGCGCGCCGGCCTGTTCCGCTGGGAGTATCAGCTGAACCGCCTGAACGATCCTGTCGACAAGACCGAGTGGGGCATGACGCCCCAGACGGTGAACGCCTACTACAACTCGACCAACAACGAGATCGTCTTCCCGGCCGCCATCCTGCAGCCGCCCTTCTTCGATCCGCAGGCCGATCCGGCGGTGAACTACGGCGCCATCGGCGGCGTCATCGGCCACGAGATCGGCCATGGCTTCGACGACCAGGGCTCCAAGTCCGATGGCGACGGCGTCCTGCGCAGCTGGTGGACGGCCGAGGACCGGGCCAATTTCGAAGCCCTGACCCGGCGCCTCGGGGCCCAGTACGACACCTACGAGGTCCTGCCCGGCTATTTCGTCCAGGGGGCCCTTTCGATGGGCGAGAACATCGGTGACGCGGCCGGCGTGGCGGTGGGGCTGGAAGCCTATCACCTGTCGCTGAACGGCGCGCCCGCCCCGGTGATCGACGGATTCACGGCCAATCAGCGTCTGTTCCTGGGCTGGGCCCAGGTGTGGCAGTCCAACTCGCGCGACGACGCCCTGAAGAACCAGGTCGTGACCGGGCCGCACTCGCCGGCGATGTTCCGCGTCATCGGACCGGTCCGCAATGTCGACGCCTGGTACGAGGCCTTCGACGTCCAGCCGGGCCAGCGGTACTATCTGGCTCCGGACGAGCGCGTCCGCATCTGGTAGGCACAGTCACCCAAGGGGGCTGCGGACCGAAAGGACGCAGTCCCCATGTCCCACGCCGTCATCCTCGGACTTGATCCGAGGATCGGACGTGCCGCCGCGCCATCGGTTGGCCCGACCCGCGACCGCGCCTGATATCGAACGCCTCACGCGCTCGACCTCTGATCCTCGGGTCAAGCCCGAGGATGAGGGGAAGAAAGGGTTCAGGCGGCGTTGGCCGCCTTGCCGCCGGACTTCTTGGCCTCGGCCTCGTTATGGGCGATGACGCCCCGCGCGATCAGCTCGGCGGCCTCTCCGGCGTCGCCCCAGCGCTTGACCCGCACCGACTTGTTCTTCTCCAGGTCCTTGTAGCGAGTGAAGAAGTGCTCGATCTGCTCGACCATGATGGTCGGTAGCTGACGGTAGCTGGCGATGTCGGTGTAGTAGGGGTGCAGCGCGTCGACCGGCACGGCCAGGATCTTGTCGTCGCCGCCCGCCTCGTCCTCCATCATCAGCACGCCGATCGGCCGCGAACGGATGACGCAGCCCGGCACCACCGGCGTCGGGTTCAGCACGATGACATCGCAAGGGTCGCCGTCGTCCGCCAGGGTGTGGGGCACGAAGCCGTAGTTGCCCGGATAGTACATGGCCGTGTGCAGGAATCGGTCGACGAACAGGGCGCCGGACGCCTTGTCCATCTCGTACTTCACCGGCAGGCCACCCTGAGGGATCTCGATGACGACGTTCAGGTCCCAGGGCGGGTTGGGACCGACGGGAATGGCGTCGAGGTTCATGACGGGGCCTTGGATTGTGCGACTGCGAACGAGAGCCGGGCGTGATAAGCCTGTCGGAGCCCGGCGGCAAGCACGGGCACGGACACGGAACCGGAGGCGCGGCCCCATATGACCCCCCTGGACTGGCTCGGGCTCGGCCTCTTCTTCCTTTGCTGGCTGGCCTATGAGCCGCTGCTGAAGGTGCTGGCGCGCCGCAGCGGCTCCTTGAACGACGACATGCTGACGGTGCGTCATGCCTGGATGACGGCCATGACCCGGCGCGAGGTTCGGCTGCTGGACAGCCAGTTGCTGGGCCATTCGATCAACTCGGGCTCGTTCTTCGCTTCTTCCAACCTGCTGCTGATCGCCGGCGTGGCCAGCGTGCTGTTCGGCGGCGACCAGGCGTTGCAGGGGTTTTCCGCCGTCGGCGCGGAAAAAGTGCCGGTTCCCTTGCTGGAGGCCAAGCTGGGCCTCGTGCTGTTGTGTCTCGCGCGGGGGCTTCTCGACTTCATATGGTCCATCCGCCAGATGAACTATGCCCTGGCCCTGATCGGATCGGCCCCGGAGATCACGATCGAAGCGGACCGCGAAGCCTTCGGTCAGGCCACAGCGGATGTGCTCAATCCGGCGCTGGGGGCGTTCAGCCAGGGGGTGCGCGGCTACTATTTCGCCCTGGCCGGGGCGGCCTGGCTGTTCGGGCCGTTATGGCTGTGTGCCGGCGTGGTGTCGGCCTTCACCCTGTTGGTCTGGAGACAATCGGCGTCTCCGGCCGCGCGGGCCATCCGCACCGCGCGCCGCTTGATCGATGCCGATAGGGCGATCCGATAGCGGTCTTCGCAGCTGCAACAATGGCCCCGTCGCGGGATCGCGGCACGATCGTGTCCTGAAAGCGGTTACAACTCGTCATAGCCGAAGTTTCAGGTCGTAACGAGGCGTGATCGCGAGAGGATCGATCCAGCTTGACGCATTGTGCATCGCAACCTAGATTGCTCTTCGACGCCTCCGGGCGTCTTGCCCTTCCTGGGCGTTTCCTCCCTATAGACTTCATGCCGCGCCCTCGGGCGCGGCTTTTTTTCGGCCCCGGGAACGACCGACGCCGGATCGGCTTCCGAGTCTAGCGGGGCCAGACTTCGCGCGACAGAGCCACGATCACCCGCTCGATCCGCGCGGCGAACCGGTCGTGATCCGACGACGGCTCCAGCGTTTCCTCGTCCAGATATAGCGCGCGGTTGATCTCGACCTGCACCGCCTGAAATCCTTCATCCGGTCGCCCCCATGTCTGGGTGGCATAGCCCCCGGCGTAAGGGGCGTTGAGCGCCACGCGAAGGCCTTCGGCCTCGAACAGGGCGCGGATCCGTCGGGTCACGCCACCTCTGGCCGCCGCCCCGTGCCGGTCGCCCAGCACGATGTCGACGGCCCGAACGCCGGGACGAGCCCCCGCGGCGCGCGAGGGCATGGAGTGCCAGTCCAGCAGCAGGGCCGTCCCATGGGCTTCCCGGGCCCGGCCCATCAGGTCGCCGAGCGCCCGATGATAAGGGGCGTGGACCCGCTGGACGCGGCCGCTCACCTCCTCGATGGACAGGCGACGGTCGTAGAGGGCCTCGCCGTCTCCGGCGCGTCTGGGAAGGACACCATAGCCCGCCGCCACCTTGGCGGACATGGCCCCGGCGACCCCGTCGATCAGAACCGGATCGAGCTCGTCCGGCGAGCGGTTCAGATCCACATAGGCGCGCGAGATCTGGGCGGCCAGCAGCGGTATCCCGAGCCGAGGACCGTGCCCGACCAGACGATCCACGCCCACGTCCTCGGCGCTGCGAAGGGTCTGCCAGCTCAGTCCCGGGATGGCGCCCATGTCCGACGGCACCCAGCCGCCCGAGTGGGGCGAGGCGAAGACCATCACGGCCGGCTGCGCGCTCGCCCCACGCACCACGAAGGGCGGGGGAACCGGTGCCGGATCGATGGGGTGGGCGGCGGTCATGGCCCGCCATAACCTGTTTTTCCCCTGTGACCATGCGCGTCTCGCCCAGGGTCACGGTGAATTTCATCGCCGGTTTACTGTTGCCGGACTAGCGTCACCTTATTGACGAGGGGACATTTGGGCATGGCTCGCATCCTGCTGGCGGAAGACGACGGTTCGCTGAGGGGCTTTCTCACCCGGGCGCTGGAACGCGCCGGGCACCAGGTCGTCGATTGCGAGAACGGCGACGACGCTATCGATGCGCTCGAGCACGGCCCCTATGATCTGCTGCTGACCGACATCGTCATGCCGGGCGCCGACGGCATCGAGGTGGCGCGCGTCGCCGCCGCCCGTCAGCCGGGCCTGCGCATCATGTTCATCACCGGGTTCGCCGCCGTGGCCCTGTCCGCGGCCCAGGCCAGCCCCCAGGCCAAGGTCCTGTCCAAGCCGGTCCACCTGCGCGATCTCGTCAGCGAGGTCGACAAGATGTGCGCGGCTGCCTAGTTCGACCGCGTCGGCGCTCGCTGCGGGTGTCTCGCCTTCTTGGCGGGTTTGGGCTTGCTGCTGGCTGAGCGCGGGATTGGCCCTTGCGACTTCCGCTTTCGCCGGGTTATAGACCGCGCCTTCCCGCCCTCGGGGGTCGCCCCAGGGCCGTTTCGGCGGACGCGTAGCTCAGCGGGAGAGCACTACGTTGACATCGTAGGGGTCACAGGTTCAATCCCTGTCGCGTCCACCATTCTTTTCAATGACAAGATTGGATCCAAACCGCTCTTCGGGAGCCTGTGGTCGTCTCGTGGTTGAGCCTCGTCTCAGACCGGGTGCGTCGGCGTGGGCTGGACGGGTTCGGACCGGGTCGAGACCGCGGCGTCGTCGGGCAGGGGAATGAATTCCTGATCGTCCTCGGTCGGCAGGGTCATGCGGCCGGCCTGCCAGTCGGCCTTGGCCTGTTCGATCCGCGCCTTGGACGAGGCGACGAAGTTCCACCAGATGTGGCGTTCGCCGACCGGTTCGCCGCCCAGAGCCATGACGGTCGCGGGTCCCAGAGCCCTCACGGTCGGCTCGGACTGGGGCTCCAGCACGATCAGCTGGCCCTCATGGAAGGTTCGGTCGCCGATCTCGACCGAGCCCTTGGCGACATAGAGCGCCCGCTCCGCCATTCCGCCGCCGCGGGGGCCCGGCGGCGGGGCGGTGCGGACGCCGTCCTTCAGCTCCCAGTGGACATAGAACAGCGGCGATGACGTCTGCACCTCGGCCTTGGCGCCATAGGCCTCGCCCGCCACCAACCGCGCGAACAGCCCGCCGTTCTCGTAGAGAGGCAGGCCCTCCTCGCCGATGTGCTGAAACCCGGGGTCTGAGTCTTCGGCCTCGTCGGGCAGGGCGATCCAGGCCTGCATGCCGTTCATCGGCCCGCCCTGGGCGCGTTTCAGGGGATCGGTGCGCTCGGAATGGACGATGCCCTTGCCGGCCGTCATCCAGTTCACCTCGCCGGGGCGGATGTGCTGGGTATAGCCCAGGCTGTCGCGGTGCAGGATCTCGCCCTCGAACAGATAGGTCAGGGTCGACAGGCCGATGTGCGGATGGGGCCGCACATTGATCGCCTCGGAGCCGGGCGCGAACTCGGCCGGGCCCATGTGATCCAGGAAGATGAAGGGCCCGATCATGCGGCGCGAATGGAAGGGCAGGATGCGCCCGACCTCGAATCCGCCGAGGTCCTTCTTTCGGGCGTCGATCACCATCTCGATCATGGGGCGCTCCTTGGGGGCAGTCGCAGGCGAGAGATGAGGGCGGGGGCGGGTTCGGGCTCGCGCAGGGCGCCTTCGCCGTCGAAGGCGCTCCACTGTGATCGGGATACGAACACCAGATCGCCCTCATGGATCAATCCCGTCGTCGGTTCGTCGATCCGCGGCAGATTGGCCGCGAGGACCTCGGTCGCCTCGATCCGGTCCCGGCCGGCGCTCAGCGTCAGCCGCAGGACCCGCTGCGGCGCGGTGCCGTTCTGGATCGCATAGAGGGCGTCGCCGCCGTCGATCAGACCGTCGACGCCGATCAGGACGGCGTCGGAAGGGGCCGCGAGGCGCTGCGTGCTTCCGTCCGCTCCGACCCGCCAGATGCCCGAGGAATAGTCGGCGACGATCAGCGCGCCGTCATCGCCGGCGACCATGCCCTGGGGCGAGCCGAGGACGCCGGGAGCCCGCATGACCTCCAGCGCCTCGGCCGCCGGGCGAAGGCGGAACAGGTCGCCGCCCACCGGATTTGCGACATAGACGGTGCCGTCGGGGCCCAGAGCCACGTCGCCCGCGCCGCGTTCGGTCGCTCCGTCAGGAAGGGCGTAGCGCTGGACCACCGCCGCCGTATCGAGATCGATGCGGAGGAGGGCGGGTTCAACCGGCGCGGCGTCTGCCAGGCGGCCGTGGGTCGCGGGCGGCAGGGCCATGGTCGCCGCCCACAGCACGCCTCGCGCAGGGTCGATCGCCAGTCCGACGACGGCGCTGCGTTCCGGATCGTCGGCCAGCCACGGCGTGACGGTGCCGTCGTCCGACAGCGCCAGAATGGTCCGGCCCCGGACCTGGGACACCAGCCAGCGGCCGTTCGCCGGGTCCCTGACAATGGCCTCGACCAAGCCGGATCCCGGTATGGCCGCGATTTCGCCCAGGGCTGCGGCCCCGACCGGTTCGCCATTGGCACGCTGGGCTTCGGAGATACTCGCTCCGGCGGGCGAGGCCAGCAACGGCGCAAGGGCAGTGACCTGGGTAAGGTCGGCGGTCAGTCCCGCGGCCGCGTAGAGCTCAAGCTGGCGGATGGCGTCGTCGGGGCGGTCGTCCTCGGCGGCGATCCTGGCCCTCAGAACGATGACGCCGGGGTGGTTGGGCAGGTGTCGTTCGGCGGCCGCCAGCGAGCGTTCCGCCTGCGCCAGGTCTCCGGCCTGCCGCGCCGCCATGCCCTCGGTCCGCAGGCGTCGGAAGGCCGCGAGGTCGGTCTCCCCAGCGACGGCCGTCGTCGTTTGCGCGGGGGCCGCACCGACCCCCAGGCCGAGGGCGAACACCGCGCCCAGAACTCCGATCCCGATCATCGCCCCGCGCCCCCCGGCCATGGCTCAGTGCCCCACATGCGGGGTGATGATCCCCAGCGGCAGGGTCGTCACATTCTTCACGCCCCGCGTCACGATATGGCTCTCGCAATCCGAGACGATGCCGAGGCTCAGCAACTTTTCCCTCAGGAACTGGTCGAAAGCATGCATGTCGGAGGTGATGATCCGCAGCACATAGTCCTCGCGGCCGGTGATGGTCGCGCACTGGACCACCTCGGGCCAGTTGGCCACGGCGGCTTCGAAGGCGTCCAGATTGTCCTTGGACGGCAAGCTCAGCTTGACGATGGCATAGACCTCGAAGTCGAGACCCAGGAGCGCGGCGTCCAGCAGGGTGACGCGCTTGCGGATCAGGCCGCTATCCTCCAGTCTCTTGATCCGGCGCCAGCACGGCGAGGCCGACAGGCCGACCCGCTCGGCGACCTCCGCGACCGACAGGCCGGCGTCCTGTTGCAGGATGTCCAGGATGCGGGCGTCGATCGGGTCCAGTTCGTCAGCCAAAGCGTTTCTCCGTTTATCGTTATGACGCAATAAAATACCCTAAATCGGCCTTGTGCAAGGCGAATTTGGGCGAGCGTTAACGGGGGCGGCATGCTATCAGCCGCAGAAATCGACGACGCGCTCGGATCAACCGGACGGCAGGATGGAATGACCAGGAACACCAGGCCGCTCTCGCTGCGGGTGCCGGAGCCCTCGGGCCGTCCCGGCGACGCGCCGGATTTCAGCCACCTCAAGCTCGACGCCGCCGGCGCCGTCGACCGGCCGCCGGTTGATGCGCGCCCCGTCCAGATGCTGGACCTGGCGTTCCGCCTCGTCCGCGTTCTGGACGACGAGGGCCAGGCCGTCGGTCCGTGGAACCCGCGCCTCGATGCCGAGACGATGCGTCGGGGTCTGAAGGCCATGATCCTGACCCGCGCCTTCGACGACCGGATGCACCGCGCCCACCGCCAGGGCAAGACCAGCTTCTACATGAAGTGCACCGGCGAGGAGGCCATCGCGGTCGCCCAGGGCATGATCCTGAGCCGCGAGGACATGGGGTTCCCCACCTATCGCCAGCAGGGCCTCTTGATCGCGCGCGGCTATCCGCTCGCGACCATGATGAACCAGATCTACTCCAACGCCGAAGACCCGATCAAAGGCCGCCAGCTGCCGATCATGTATTCGGCCAAGGACTATGGCTTCTTCACCATCAGCGGCAATCTGGGCACCCAGATGCCCCAGGCCGTCGGCTGGGCCATGGCCAGTGCCTACAAGGGCGACGACAAGATCGCCATAACCTGGATCGGCGACGGGGCGACGGCGGAAGGGGACTTCCACAACGCCCTGACCTTCGCGGCCGTCTATCGGGCGCCTGTGATCCTGAACATCGTCAACAACCAGTGGGCCATCAGTTCCTTCATGGGCATCGCCGGCGGATTGGAGACGACCTTCGCGTCCAAGGCCATCGGCTATGGCCTGCCCGCGCTGCGCGTCGATGGCAACGACTTCCTGGCCGTCTGGGCCGCGACCCAGTGGGCCGAGGAACGGGCGCGGACCAACCAGGGCGCGACGGTGATCGAGCTGTTCACCTATCGCGGCGCGCCCCATTCCACCTCCGACGATCCCGGCCGCTATCGCCCCGGCGATGAGCACGAACACTGGCCGCTCGGCGACCCGATCTCGCGTCTGAAACAGCATCTGATCGCGCTCGGCGAATGGTCGGACGAACAGCAGGCCGAGGCCGAGAAGGACGCCGTCGAACAGGTTCGCGCCGCCGGCAAGGAGGCCGAGGCCATCGGCACGCTGGGCCAGTCGCGCCCGTCGGTGAAGACGATGTTCGAGGAGGTCTATGCCACCGAGGACTGGCGCCTGATCGAACAGCGCCGGGAGGTCGGGGTATGATCCCCTATTCCGCTCATCCCCGCGAAAGCGGGGACCCAGTGCTTTGGGCGATGGCTGCCCTCGTTCATCGCGCTGACCCCCATCCCACACGCCTTGCCTCACAACAGAACTGGGTCCCCGCTTTCGCGGGGATGAGCGGTGGTTTTCAATGAGCGAGACCTTCACCGAAACCGACCGCACGGACGGCATCGAGCCGGACATGGCCGACCAGTCCAACGCCCCGGCGTCCGACGCGCCGGACGCGCCGGCCGTCGCCCCCATGAACATGATCCAGGCGCTGAATTCGGCGCTGGACGTCAAGATGGCCGAAGACCCGAACGTGCTCTCGTTCGGCGAGGACGCGGGCTATTTCGGCGGCGTCTTCCGGGTCACGGATCACTTGCAGAAGAAGCACGGCCTGACCCGCAGCTTCGACGCTCCGATCTCGGAGTGCGGCATCGTCGCCGCCGCCATCGGCATGGGCGCCTATGGCCTGCGCCCGGTCGTCGAGATCCAGTTCGCCGACTACATCTATCCCGCCTACGACCAGATCGTTTCGGAGGCCGCCAAGCTGCGCTACCGTTCGGCGGGCCAGTTCACCGCCCCCATCGTGGTGCGTTCCCCCTATGGCGGCGGCATCTTCGGCGGTCAGACCCACAGCCAGTCGCCGGAAAGCCTGTTCACCCATATCGCCGGGCTTAAGGTGGTGATTCCGTCCAACCCCTATGACGCCAAGGGCCTGTTGACCGCGGCGATCGAGGACGACGACCCGGTCATCTTCTTCGAGCCCAAGCGGCTGTACAACGGCCCCTTCGACGGCTGGCACCAGAAGCCCGTGTCCCCCTGGAAGGCCCAGGAACTCGCCCAGGTGCCGACCGGCAAGTATGTCGAACCCATCGGAAAGGCGCGCGTGATGCGCGAGGGCGCCGACGTCACCATCCTCGCTTATGGCTCCATGGTGTGGGTCTCGCTGGCGGGTGCCGAACATGCCGGTGTGGATGCCGAGGTGATCGACCTGCGCACCCTCGTCCCGCTCGACATCGAGACCATCGAGGCCAGCGTGAAGAAGACCGGCCGCTGCGTCATCGTCCATGAAGCCCCGAAAACCTCCGGGTACGGAGGAGAGCTGTCGGCCCTCGTCCAGGAGCGCTGCTTCTATCATCTGGAAGCCCCCGTGACCCGCGTCTGCGGCTGGGACACGCCCTATCCGCACGCCTTCGAGTGGGAGTATTTCCCGGGTCCGGAACGGGTGGCGACGGCGCTGAAATCTGTCATGGCGGGAGGACGCTGATGGGTCGATTCGTCTTCAAACTGCCTGACGTGGGCGAAGGCACCGCCGAGGCCGAACTGGTCGCCTGGCACGTCGCCGTCGGCGATACGGTCTCGGAGGATCAGATCCTGGCCGACATCATGACGGACAAGGCGACGGTGGAACTGACCTCGCCCGTCGCGGGGACGGTCACGGCCCTGCACGGCGAGCCCGGCGTCATGTCGCCCGTCGGCGGGCCGCTGGTGGAGTTCGAGGTCGAGGGGGCGGGGAATTCGGAGTCCGTGGCTCAGAACCCCTCCGTCTCCTCGCAAGAGCTCGGATCCACCTCCCCATCCGCAAGCGCGGACGGGGAGGAGACCGTGTTGGCGTCTCCTCCCCATTCGCAGAATGGGGAGGTGGCACGGAGCGATAGCGAAGTGACGGAGGGGCTCTTGGCCGCCCCCGGCAACTACGTCTTCAAGCTTCCCGACGTGGGCGAGGGCACCGCCGAGGCCGAGCTCGTCGCCTGGCACGTCGCGGTCGGCGACACCGTGACCGAGGACCAGCTTCTCGCCGAGGTCATGACCGACAAGGCCACCGTCGAACTGACCAGCCCCGTCGCCGGTGTGGTCACGGCGCTGCACGGCGACGCAGGCACCCAGGTCCCCGTCGGCGGCCCGCTGGTGCGCTTCGACGTCGAGGGCAAGGGCAATGTCACGGCCTCGCCCCCCTCGAACCCTGCTCCGCAGGCTTCGGTCCTCCCAGAGGGGGGACAGACGACGCGCACCGTCTCTCCGCCTCCTGGGCGGAGACAGGCGGCGCAGCCGCCAGAGGCGGGCAAGTCCGTCTCCCGCGCCCCCCAGACCCCCGGCGTCCGGCCGCTCGCCTCTCCGGCGGTCAGGAAGCGCGCCCGCGAACTGGGCGTCGAGCTCCCGTTCGTGCCCGGCTCCGGCCCGGCCGGCCGCATCGAGCACGGCGACCTGGACGCCTTCCTGGCCGGCGGATCGCGCCCGGCCGTGCCCGCCTCGACCGGCTCGACCTATGCCCCGGCCGAAGGCACGACCGAGGTCCGCATCATCGGCCTGCGCCGCAAGATCGCGGAGAAGATGGCCGAGAGCGTCCGGCGCATCCCCCACATCACCTATGTCGAGGAGATCGACGTCACGGCGCTGGAGGATCTGCGGGCCCATCTGAACGCACAGAACAAGGGCAGCGATCGTCCGAAGCTCACCGTCCTGCCCTTCATCGCCCGCGCCATCGTCGTGGCCCTGCGCGACCAGCCGCAGATCAACAGCCACTATGACGACGAGGCCGGGGTCCTGACCCAGCACGCGGCCGTGCATCTGGGCATCGCCGCCCAGACGCCGAACGGCCTGATGGTGCCGGTCGTCCGTCACGCCGAGGCGCGCGATCCGTATGACACCGCCCTGGAAATCGCCCGCGTCTCGGGCGCCGCCAAGGACGGCTCGGCCAAGCGCGAGGAACTGACTGGCTCGACCATCACCATCACCTCGCTGGGCACGCTGGGCGGCGTCGTCCACACCCCGATCATCAACCACCCCGAGGTCGCCATCGTCGGCCCCAACAAGATCGAGGAGCGGGTGGTGGTGCGGAACGGCCAGATGGTCGTGCGCAAGATGATGAACCTGTCGTCGTCCTTCGATCACCGTATCGTCGACGGCCACGACGCCGCGGTCTTCGTCCAGCGCATCAAGGGCCTGCTGGAACAGCCCGCGACGCTGTGGATGGGGTGACGGCGATGCCCGGTCCGTCAGGGATCGTCGTTTGCGAAGCGGCGCCATTTGGCGTTCATGGACCTTTGATACGCGAGGGAAGAAAGCCATGATCCGCGTCCTGACCGCCGCCGTGACCGCCGCCGCGCTGGTGGCGGCGTCGCCCGCGTTGGCCTGCATGCCGCCGCCGCCCAACGCCTCCTACGAGACCCAGATGGCCCGCGCGGCCTTCGTCGGGCGGGTGGTGTCGATCGAACGGTCGGACCCGGCCGGCTGCCTGGAGGATGCCCGCGCCAGGGCCAAGGACAGGATGTCCGGCGATCCCGGCGAAGCTGCGTGCGAGGCCTTCGGCTACGCCACGCTGGAGCCCGCCTGGATCATCAAGGGCGAGGACCTCGTGACCGGCCCCTTCCGCGTCTTCTGGAATCGGGTCGGGTTCTGCACGGTCGGGTGGGAGCCCCGGATGGGCGACCTGGCTGTCGCCATGATCCCCGAGGATCCACGCCGGCTGGGCGAGGGCACGACCGCCGTCGTGGACGGCATCCAGCAGGGCGAAATTCTGTTTCAGATCATCATGGAGCTGGTCGAAGAGATCCAGCCCCGACCTTCCCAGTAACGGCGGCGCATGACCCAGACCCTCAAAACCAAAGTCCTCATCATCGGTGCCGGCACCGGCGGCTATGTCGCCGGCATCCGCTGCGGACAGCTGGGGCTGGAGACCGTGCTGGTCGACGGTGGCGACGGGCTGGGTGGGACCTGCCTGAACGTCGGCTGCATTCCGTCCAAGGCGATCATCCACGCGGCATCCAAGTTCGAGACCGTGGCCAAGGCCGCGGGCGGCGGGACGCTGGGCATCACCGCGTCCGCTCCCGCCATCGACCTGGCCCAGACCCGCGAGTGGAAGGACGGGATCGTCCGTAAGCTGAACGCCGGGGTCGCGGCCTTGCTGAAGAAGGCCAAGGTCAAGGTCGTCAAGGGCTGGGCGACCTTCGACGACGCCAAGACCTGTCGCGTCGAGACCGACGATGGCCCCGTCACCATCACGGCCGAGCACGTCATCCTGGCGACCGGCTCCGAACCCGTCGAACTGCCCTTCCTGCCGTTCGGCGGCGACGTCATCTCCTCGACCGAGGCCCTGTCGCTGGACGCCGTGCCGGGCAAGCTGGTCGTGGTCGGCGGCGGCTACATCGGGCTGGAACTGGGCATCGCCTATCGCAAGCTGGGGGCCCAGGTCGCCATCGTCGAAATGGCCGACCGCATCCTGCCGCTCTACGACAAGGCCCTGACCGACCCGGTCATGAAGTGGCTGACCGATCACGGCGTCGATATGCACCTCGGGGCCCGCGCCGGCGGTTTCGGCGATGGCAAGCTGTCGATCACGACGAAGGACGGCGAACCGCTGCAACTGGACGCCGGCAAGGTGCTGGTCACCGTGGGCCGACGTCCGCGCACCTCCGGCTGGGGTCTGGAAAACATGGGCGTCGCCATGGCCGGGCCGTTCGTGAAGATCGACGACCGCTGCGCCACCTCGATGAAGAATGTCTGGGCCGTCGGCGACCTGACCGGCGAACCCATGCTGGCCCATAAGGGTTCGGCCCAGGGCGAGATGGTCGCCGAGATCATCGCCGGTCGCGCTCAAGCAGCGAGCGGCCGCGCCGCGAGCGATAGCGCAAACGAACGACTCTTCGATCCCGTCACGATCGCCGCCGTCTGCTTCACCGAACCGGAGATCGTCTCCGCCGGCCTCGGCCCGCTCGACGTCGAGGGCCGCGACGACGTCATCACCTCGGTCTTCCCGCTCGCCGCCATCGGCCGGGCGCTCGCCATCGAAGCGGGCGAGGACGGGGGCTTCGTCCGGGTGCTGGCGTCAAAATCCGACCACCGCATCCTGGGCGTCCAGGCGGTGGGCCAGCACGTCGCCGAACTGTCCAACAGCTTCGCCCAGATGCTGGAGATGGGGGCGGTGCTGGAGGACGTCGCGGGCGTCATCCACGTCCACCCGACGCTGGGCGAGGCGTTCCACGAGGCGAGCCTGCGCGCGCTGGGCCACGCCATTCATATCTAGGGGTCGCTAACGCTCGCTACGCGGTCGCTCGCTGCTTGAGCGACAGGGCGCGTGGGTTCTCAGCTTGAGCGTTCCTCCGGCCCATGCCTAACTCCCTCGAAACCGGGGGAAGTCCATGAAGCCGATCATCGCCGCTGCCGTTCTCGCGCTCCTGCTGCCGGCGGGTGCCGCGCTCGGCCAGGACGGGGCCGCGCCGCCCGCCGGGTCGGTGACCCTCGTTCAGGCTGGACGTCTGCTGGACCGACCAGGACAGGCCCCCCGCGGCCCCTCCACCGTCGTCATCCGGGACGGTCGCGTGGTCGAAGTGCGCGACGGGATCGTGGGTGCCGACGCCTTTCCGGGCGCGGAGGTGGTGGACCTGTCCGATCGTTTCGTCCTGCCCGGCCTGATCGACAGCCATGTCCATCTCGGCACCAGCCAGGCGGGGCAGGCGGGCCTGATCGCCCAGTTCACCGAGAGTGTTCCGACCACGGCCTATCGCGCGGCCGAGAACGCTCGCGCCACCCTGATGGCCGGCTTCACCACGGTGCGGAACCTGGGCGACGACGGCGGCGTGACCCTGGCCCTTCGCGACGCCACCGCCCGCCACGCCATCGTCGGCCCCCGCATCGTCGATGCCGGCGTCAGCATCTCGACGACCTCAGGTCATATGGATGGGCGCAATGGCCTGAACGACGCGCTGCGCGAGCACACCGACCACACCAACGTCTGCGACGACACCGCCTCGTGCCGCGAGGCCGTCCGCCTCCAGATCAGCCGGGGCGTCGACGTCATCAAGATCGCCACGACCGGCGGGGTGAACAGCCGCATCGGCGCGGGCCTGGGCGCCCAGATGTTCGAGGACGAGGCCCGCGCCCTGATCGAGACGGCGCATCTCTATGGCAAGAAGGTCGCCGTCCACGCCCACGGGGCCGACGGCATCGCGCTGGCGCTGCGCCTGGGCGCGGATTCCATCGAGCACGGCACAATCTTCGATGACGAGACCATCAGCCTGTTCCGCTCTTCCGGCGCCTATTACGTCCCGACGCTGTCGACCGTGAACGGCTATCGCGAACGGCTGGCGGCGGACCCGAACGCCTATTCCGCCGAGGTCCTGCCCAAGATCCTGTGGCGCATCGAGATCACCGGTCAGTCGCTGCAACGCGCCGTGCCCGCCGGTGTCCGCATCGCCTTCGGAACCGACGCCGGCGTGTCGATGCATGGCCGCAACGCCGACGAGTTCGAGCTGATGGTCCAGTACGGCATGACCCCGGCGACGGCCATCCAGGCGGCGACGATCAACGCCGCCGACCTGTTGGGCCTTGGTGAGGAGATCGGGTCGCTCGAACCCGGCCGCCGCGCCGACATCATCGCCGTCGACGGCGATCCGCTGGCAGATGTCACCGTGCTCAAGGATGTCGACTTCGTGATGCGCGACGGGCGGGTCTATCGGGCGGATTAAGGGTCGAGGGTCGAGATTCAAGGGTCGGAAGATTGGCATCGACGGCGACGGGCCGCTAAGCAGAGCCGTCGCCCGCCCGATTGGATCCTGCCCTTGTCCCTCGACCCTCGACCCTCGACCCTCGACCTTTCCATCCCCCGCCACGACTGGACCCTGACCGAAGTCGAGGCCCTGTTCGCCCGCCCCTTCATGGACCTGGTGTTCGAGGCGGCGACCGTGCACCGGCGCTGGTTCGATCCGTCCGAGGTCCAGACCTCGCAGCTCCTGTCGATCAAGACCGGGGGCTGCGCGGAGAACTGCGGCTACTGCTCGCAATCGGCCGCCTTCGACACCGGGCTGAAGGCCGAAAAGCTGATGGACGCCACCGCCGTGATCGCCGAGGCCATGGCAGCCAAGGCGGGTGGGGCCAGCCGCTTCTGCATGGGCGCGGCCTGGAGGGAGCTGAAGGACCGGGACACGCCGAAACTGGCCACGATGATCGCGGGCGTGAAGGCCCTGGGGCTCGAGACCTGCGCGACGCTGGGCATGCTGACGGCGGATCAGGCGCGCCAGCTCAAGGACGCGGGGCTCGACTACTACAACCACAACCTCGACACCGGGCCGGACTATTACGCCGACGTCGTCACCACCCGGACCTATCAGGACCGGCTCGATACGCTGGAGCATGTGCGCTCGGCCGGCATGAAGACCTGCTGCGGCGGCATCGTCGGCATGGGCGAGAGCCGCCGGGATCGCGCGGGCCTGCTGCACGCGCTGGCCACTCTGCCCGAACATCCCGACAGCCTGCCGGTCAACGCCCTCGTGCCGGTGTCCGGCACGCCGCTGGGCGATCGGGTGAAGCGGGAAGGGGAGATCGACCCCATCGAGTTCGTCCGCACCGTCGCCGTCGCGCGGCTGGTCTGCCCCCGGGCCATGGTCCGGTTGTCGGCGGGTCGCGAGGGCATGAGCGCGGAAATGCAGGCCCTGTGCTTCCTGGCGGGGGCCAACTCCATTTTCGTCGGCGGTCGTCTTCTGACCACGTCCAATCCGGGCGAGGACGCCGACGCGGCCCTGTTCGCCCTGCTGGACCTCCGGCCGATGGCATTGGCTAGTCCTC
>NZ_JBEGDD010000016.1:0-51611 GCF_040195595.1 Brevundimonas aurifodinae | reverse complement strand
CGCGCGTCAATGCGGGCGCGTTCGCGGGGCTTCGAGCGGGGCGGGCGTTGGAATCGTTGGCGGAATCCGGGCGAGTTCGGATGATTGAGATTTTCGTTCGACGGGACGGGCGGGGTTTGAGGCCCGAAAGGGTTTCATCACGGAGAGCACAGCGGGTTCACAACGGACACGACGGGACCGCGCGCGCGTCCGCAGCGCCGATCGGTCCCGGTGGGAGCGGGGGCCAGAAGGTTTGGCGGCGGAGCCGCGCTTCCTTGCTGGGCTATCGGGGGTGAGCGGTCGGCGACCTGTCCGTCCGTTCGGTGTCGTCGTGTCCGTTGTCAACCCGCTGTGCTCGCTGTGATGAAACCCTTCCGGCCGACCGGTCCCGTCCCTAATCCCCGTGCTTGCCGACGCTTTCCCATTCGGGCGGCGCGGCCCTGTGGATCCATTGTTCGGAGACCAGCCAGCCCTTGAAGGGGCGGAGCACCAGGACGCAGGCGGCCGCGATCAGGGGGAAGGTCACGGCGAAGTGGACCCAGATGGGGGGCTGGACCGTGAACTCGAAGGCCATGAAGGCCAGCATGCCCAGGACGCCGATCGCGCTCATGGCGAAGAAGGCGGGGCCGTCGGCGGGCTCTGCGAAGCCATAGTCCAGGTCGCACACCGGGCAGCGGTCGCGGATGGTCAGGAAGCCCTTGAGCAATGGGCCCTGGCCGCAGCGGGGACAGCGGCAACGAAGGCCGGTCGACAGGGTCGACAGGCGGGGCCATTCGGGGGTGTGCGGCGAGGTCATGCGGGCTCCTGACGGCACGGGTCTCGGCCTTACGGCACAACGCTTCAAGGGGCGTTCGGTCACATCCCGTTAACCGCGTCGAAAGGGCGATCCGGCAAACAGGGATCGATATGGCCGGCGCGCGCTCCAGGACCGCGATGGGACGGACCTCGACGGCGCTGGGCGTCGCGGGGACGATCGCGCTCGCCCCCGTGCTGGCGGCCGTCGGACCGGTGCTGGCGCAGGAAGTCGGCGCCGCGCTGGACCCCGTCACCATCCGCGTCGGAGCCAACGACGGCTTCACCCGCATCGAGTTCGCCGGCGTGGTGGGGTCGCGATCTCGCATCCGCCGCGAAGGCCAGGCGGTCATCGTGCGCATCGGCTCCACCGCCGCGCCGGACGTCAGCCGCCTGAAGGTCGACCCGCCGCCGGGGGTGGAGAAGGTCGAGACCCGCGCGGCGATGGACGCCACCGAACTGGTCGTGACCCTGGCCGAGGGCGCGGACGCCCGGTCCGGCATGGCCGACGGGGCGGTGTGGCTGAACCTCTATCCGGCCGGAGCGGCGACCCCGCAGACGACCGCGAGCGCCGTGCCGGCCGGCGGGGCGGTGCCGGTGGTGGCGACGACGGCGCAGGACCGCGTCACCCTGGACTTCACCTGGGGCGCGCCGGTGGGGGCGGCGGTGTTCCGCCGGGGCGAGGCGGTGTGGATCGTGTTCGACACGGCCGCGCGCATGGACATGAGCCGGGCGCGGGACCTGGGCCCCGCCACCGACGCGCGATGGGCGACGGGGCCGGACTATACCGCCCTCAGGATCGCCGCGCCCGAAGGGCTGGCGGTCACGGCGAGCGGGCAGGGCGCGACGTGGAGCGTGACCCTGGGCGGGCCGCCGGGCTCGGCGTCGGGCGTGACGGTGGACCGCGAGGACGCGGGCGCGACGACCCTGGTGGCGCAGATGGCCGGGGCGACCAAGACCGTGTGGCTGACCGATCCGATGGTCGGCGACCGTTTCGCGGCGGTGACGGCCCTGGCCCCCGGCAAGGGGTTCGGCGACCGGCGCAGGACCGTGGACCTGACGCTGTTGCCCACGGCGCACGGCCTGGCGGTCGAGACGCCGACGGACGACCTGTCGATCCGGGCCGAGGGCGATCTGGTGACCCTGGGGCGGCCGGGTGGCCTGACGCTGTCGCCGCCGTCGATGGCGCTGGAGGCGGCGGCGCCGGTCGAGGCCGAGACGCCGAGGAAGGCCGAGCATCCGGCCCTGATCCTGGCCGAATGGGCCGGGGTGGGCGACGAGGGCTTCACCGCGCGGCACCGCAGGCTGCAGGACGCGGCGGCCGAGGAGAGTATCGCGGCCTCGGACAATCCGCGCGCGCCGATCGCGGCGCGGCTGGCCTATGTGCGGTTCCTGGTCGGGTCGGGGTTGGGGTACGAGGCGGTCGGCGTCGTCAACGCCATGTTCACGCAAATTCCCTCCCTGCAGGGCGAGCCGGAGCTGAGGGGGCTGCGCGGCGCGGCGCGGGCCTCGATCGGGCGGGTCGAGGAGGCGACGCTGGATTTTGCCTCCGGGGCGCTGGCGGGAGATCCGGCGACCAAGGTCTGGCAAGGGTATCTGGCGGCCGAGCAGGGCGACTGGGCCGGGGCGCGGCTGGCCTTCGCCGGCGGGGCCGAGGCGATCGACAAGTTTCCGGCCGAGTGGCGGGCGCGGTTCGGGGCGGCCCATGCGATGGCGGCGCTGGAGACTGGCGACCTGACGGCGGCGCGGGCGCTGCTGGCCTACAGCTTTTCGCAGGAGGCCCCGGCGGCGGACCAGCTGACGGCGCGGCTGGTGCAGGCGCGGCTGTTCGAGATCGACGGCCAGAGCGAGCGGGCGCTGGCGGTCTACAAGGCGATCGCCCGGGCCCCGCTGGACGGGATCGCGACGCCCGCCAAGCTGGGCGTCATCAAGATCGAGATGGCCAAGGGGACGATGACGGCGGACGTGGCCGCGGGCCAGCTGGAGCAGTTGAAGTGGCGCTGGCGCGGCGACGCGACCGAGCTGTCGGTGATCCGGACGCTGGGGGACCTGTATCTGTCGCAGGGGCGATACCGCGAGGCGATGGACACGCTGAAGCGGGCGGGCAACCGGCTGGCGAACCTGCCGGGCGCGGTCGAGCTGCAGGCCGATCTGACCGAGGCGTTCAAGGCGCTGTTCCTGGACGGGGCGGCGGACGGACTGCAGCCGGTGCAGGCGCTGGCGCTGTTCTACGACTTCCGCGACCTGACGCCGGTGGGGGCGGACGGCGACGAGATGGTGCGGCGACTGGCGCGCCGGCTGGTGGACGTCGACCTGCTGGACCAGGCGGCGGAGCTGCTGAAATACCAGGTCGACAATCGGCTGGAGGGGGTGGCCAAGGCCCAGGTGGCGACGACCCTGGCGACCGTGCTGCTGATGGACCGTCAGCCCGAGCCGGCGCTGCAGGCGATCTGGAGCTCGCGCACCACCCTGCTGCCCAGCGCGCTGAACGCCGAGCGGCGGGCGCTGGAGGCGAGGGCGCTGATGGAACTGGGGCGCCACGACCACGCGCTGGAGACCCTGGCCGACGACCGTAGTCCGGAGGCCCAGGCGGTGCGCGCCGACATCTTCTGGAAGCAGGAGAAGTGGGGCGATGCGGCGGCGCTGTACGAAGGGCGGCTGGGCCAGAGGCACGCCGACACGGCCACCGCCCTGACGCCGGACGAGGAGAGCCGGGTGATCCGGGCGGGCGTCGGATACTCGCTGGCGAGGGACGCGGGCGCGCTGGGGCGGCTGTCGGCGAACTATCGGCCATTCCTGGCCAATGCGCGCTCTGGGGCGGCGATGCGGATCGCGCTGGACGGACTGGACGGAATGGGGGGCGTCGCGAGCGCCCGGGACTTCGGCGGGCTGACCGCCTCGGCGGATACCTTCGCCGGCTGGGTCGCGCAGATGAAGACGCAATTGAGAGAGCGGACGGGGGGCAATCCTCCCCCGTAGGGGGAGGGGGACCGCGAAGCGGTGGAGGGGGTTCGACCCCAAACACCGAAGGCGCGGCTTGCCCCCTCCGTCACGGCGCAAGCGCGCCGCGCCACCTCCCCCAGAGGGGGAGGATTTGTCTCTTACTTGTTGACGGCGTCTTTCAGCGGCTTGGAGACGCGGAAGCGCACGGCCTTGGAGGCGGCGATCTTGATGGTCGCGCCGGTGGCGGGGTTGCGACCTTCGCGGGCGGCGCGGGCGGCGGTGTCGAACACGCCCAGGTTCGAGATGCGCACGTCGCCGCCGCCGATCAGCGACGAATGGATGTTCTTGACGATGGCTTCCAGCACGCGGCCGGCGTCGGCCTGCGAGACACCGGCATCCTTGGCGACGGCGGCGATGAGTTCAGCTTGGGTGGTCATAAGGGTCGTTTCCCGAAAAGCTCGCCCCGATTCCCGGGAGCGATGACGGGGGGATCAACGCGCCTTTCGTCGGACAATGCAAGCGGGAATGCCGCTGAAACCCTTTGAGGGCGGGGTTCTAGCCGGTTCCGGAAGCCTGTCGGAAGCTCTCGACCAGGCTGCCGGCGACCAGTCGCCAGCCGTCCACGAGCACGAAGAAGATCAGCTTGAACGGCAGGGAGATCACCACCGGAGGCAGCATCATCATGCCCATCGACATGAGCACGCTGGCGACCACCAGATCGATCACAAGGAACGGAACGAAAAGGAGAAATCCGATTTCGAAGGCGCGCTTAAGCTCCGAGATCATGAAGCTGGGAACGATGACCCGGAGCGGCAGTTCGTCGGCCGTGGTGGAGGTCTCCAGGCGGCTGAGGCGGGTGAACAGGTTGAGGTCGCCCTGGTCCACCTGGGCCAGCATGAAATCTTTCACAGGTTCCGACGCCAGATCGAACGCCTGGGGCAATTCCATCTGCTGATCCATCAGGGGACGGATGCCCGAATCATAGGCGTCCTGCCAGGTCGGGGCCATGACGATGGCGCTGAGGAACAGGGCCAGAGACACCAGAACGGCGTTCGGCGGAGACTGCTGCATGCCCAGCGCGGTGCGCAGGAGGGACAGCACCACGATGATCCGCACGAAGCTGGTGGTCATGATGACGATGGACGGAGCCAGCGACAGGACGGTCATCAGACCGACCAGCTGGACCACCCGCTCGGTCAGGCCGGCCCCGGTGCCGAGATCGATGTTGATTGCCGATCCGGTCGCGCCGGCGGCGGCCGCGTCCTGGGCCAGGGCGGCAAGCGGCCAGGCGAGGCAGAGCAGGGTGACGAGGGCGGAAAGCTTCAGCGCACGGGAGAGTTCGGCGCGGGTGGGGACACACAGGACCCCTCTCCCCTCGTGGGAGAGGGAGGCCGCGCACGACGGCCGCTTGGCCGTCGTTCTGGCGCGGGCGGGTGAGGGGGGCGGTGCGGAGTGCGCGGAAGTATACCCCTCACCCTTTCGCGCAAGTCCGATCGCTGACGCTCTCGGGCGCTCAAGCCCTCTCCCACAAGGGGAGAGGGGTCTCATTTGGAGATCCCCTTGGGCTCGATCAGTTCCTTGCCCTCGCCCAGCAGGATGACGCGCTCCTCGTCGTCGATCTGGACCAGGACCAGGCGGCGGGCGGGGTCGAGGACGAGGGTCTCGACCACCTTCATGCGGCGCTCGCCGCGCTCGGCGTTGAGGCGGGCCATGAGCTGGGGGGCGTAGCGGCGGGCGGCCCAGGCGGCCAAGCCGATCAGTCCCAGGGTGAAGGCCAGGCCGAAGATCGCCCGGGCGAGATCGAGGAAGTTCATGCGCGAAAGGGCCTGCGGAAACTGACCGGAGCCTTAAGGATCAGGGTTAACGCCGCGTTTAGATAAGGCCTCGTTAACCACGCGCAGGGCATTTTCTGCCTATCCGCAACCTGGGACGATCCCGATGGGCATCGCCGACCTGCCGCTGCTGGGCCAGATCAAGGGCCGTCTGTCCTGGCTGGACGAGCGCCAGCGCATGATCGCGCAGAACGTGGCCAACTCCGACACGCCCGGCTACGTCGGGCGCGACCTGGCCATGCCCGCCGACTTCGCCGCGGCGATGCGGGCCGGCGGGGGGCTGAGGATGGCCCAGACGCGGCCGGGCCACATGCCGGTCGGCGGACCCAACGGAGCCCCGGTGGCGCGGTTCACATCCGAGGCGTCGCCTGATTCGGAAACCACGCTGGATGGCAACGCCGTGGTGGTCGAGGAGCAGATGCTGAAGATGGCCGAGAGTCGCATGGCCTATGACGCCGCCATCGGCCTGTACCAGAAGTCGATGTCCATGCTGCGCCTGGCGGCCAAGCCGCCGGGCCGATGAGGAGCCGATAGATGCCTGATCCGATCAACGGCAGAGGTGGCGCGCCGCGGAACAGCGCCATGCAGGTGGCGGCCTCGGCCCTCACGGCCCAGCAATCGCGCATGCGGATCATCGCCGAGAACATCGCCAATGCCGAATCGACGGCGCGCACGGCGGGCGGCGAACCCTATCGTCGGCAGGTGCCGGTGTTCGAGGCGCGCAGGCTGGACGGGGCCATGGGCGTCTCGCTGGCCGAGGTGCGGCCCGACCAGCGCGAGTTCCGCAGGGACTATGACCCCTCACATCCGGCGGCGGACGCGGACGGATACGTCCTGCGGCCCAATGTCGACACCCTGATCGAGGCGATGGACATGCGCGAGGCGCAGCGCGCCTATGAGGCCAATCTGAACGTCATCGAGACGGCGCGGTCGATGGAGAGCCGCACCCTCGATATCCTGAAGCGATAGGACGTAGCCGATGAATCCCTTGATGGCGGCCCGGGCCTATGCGGCGACGCAGGGCGTTGGCGGGGCCAGTGCCGGTGCCGCCGTGGCCGACGCCGGTGGGCCGGAGTTCTCGCAACTGCTGCAGAACGTCATGGGCGATATGACCCAGGCGACGCGCGCCGCCGAGACCCAGATGACCCAGACGGTCCAGGGCCAGGGCTCGATGATCGACGTGGTCACCGCCGTGTCGGCGGCCGAGGCCTCGCTGGAGACGGTGATCGCGGTGCGCGACCAGGTGATCTCGGCCTATCAGGAAATCATGCGGATGCCGATTTAACCGTTCCCTTCTCTCTAACCGTTCCCTTCTCCCCTTGCGGGAGAAGGTGGCCCGGAGGGCCGGATGAGGGGTGAAACACCGCCGTTCGACGGTTAAGCTCCGGCCATGCTGAAGCCGACGGACAGAATGCGCGCAGCGGCTCGAAGAGGACGCTCCGACCCGACGCGTCCGGAGGCGATCTTCTGGAAGATGCTGCGAGATCGTCGGCTGGAGGGGCTGAAGTTCCGGCGACAGATGCCGCTCGGACCCTGTATCGCCGACTTCGCCTGCCCGTCGATCAGGCTGATCGTTGAGCTTGACGGCGGGGTTCACGACCTTCGGCTGGAAGCGGACGCCACGCGCGACGCCTGGCTGACGAAGAACGGCTGGACGGTTCTGCGCTTCCGGAATCAGGCGGTGCTGACCAACCCGTCGATCCTGTTCAACGCCGTGCTGGACCACGCCGCCGCTCGGAGCTGAAGACCGAGTTTCACCCCTCATCCGGCCCTCCGGGCCACCTTCTCCCGCAAGGGGAGAAGGACCGCTTGGCGCGTGACCCCTCCTCCTGCTAACCCGCAGCGCATGAAAATCCCTCGCATCGCCTGGGCGGCCTATGGGTTCGCCCTCGTCGTCGTGATCCTGGATCAGATCACCAAGGCCTGGATCCTCGGGTCGGCGGACGTGTCAGACCCGGCCCTGATCCCGGGCGGCTATCGGTTCGCCGAGGTCATTCCGGGCATCCTTTCCTTCACCATGGTTCGCAACACCGGCGTCAGCTTCGGCCTGTTCGGCGGGGGTGAGGCGCGCTGGGCGCTGAGCGGGTTCTCGATCCTGGTCGCGGGCACCCTGGCGTGGTGGGCGCTGAAGGCCGAGCGGCGCATGCTGGTGGCGGCCATCGGCCTGGTCATCGGCGGGGCGATCGGCAATGTCATCGACCGCATACGATTCGGCTATGTGGTGGACTTCGTCGACTTCTCCCAGACGGGCCTGTTTCCCTGGGTGTTCAACGTGGCCGACAGCGCCATCACCGTGGGCGTCGCCCTGCTGATTCTCGATAGCGTGATGGCGGAGAAGAAACCCGCCGTTGGCGAGGCCCACGAAAAGGCGTAATCACCCGCTCTTTCCTGGATCTTGCCAGAAGCCGACAACGCGCGAACATCCGTGCCGGAGCCGAAACCGACCATGCGTCTGCTGACCGTTTCCCTCGTCGCCCTGTCCGCCGTCGCCCTGACGGCGTGCGGGGGCCTGCGTCAATCCATCGGCCTGACCAAGGTGGTGCCGGACGAGTTCGTCACCGTGTCCACCGCGCCCCTGACCGTGCCGCCGGAATACGGCCTGCGCCCGCCGGCACCCGGCCAGCCCCGGCCGCAGGAACTGGCCCCGGAAAGCGCCGCTCGCCAGATCCTGCTGGGCCAGCGCCAGGCCGTCACCCGCACGGCGGGCGAGACCGCCCTGGTCACCGCCGCCGGCGCCGATCGGGCCGACCCCCTGGCCCGCTATGTCATCGACGACGAGTTCGGCGACCTGGCCCACAAGGAAGAGAGCTTCGCCGATCGCGTGCTGTTCTGGCGCCGCGACGATCCCTCGACGCAAGGGCCGACCCAGACCCAGACCGCCCAGGGCGCCGTCACCATCGACGCCGCCACCGAGGCCGCGCGCCTGCAGGCCCTGACCGGGACGCAGCAGTCGATCCTGATCCAGCCGCGTCGCGACGGCGGCTTCAAGCTGCCGGGACTGTAGGGCGCGACGCCACGTTCTCCCACGCTCCGTCATCCTCGGGCTTGACCCGAGGATCGGACGTCGGACACGGCGAGCGACTGGGCAGAGGCACGGACGAGTGTGCCTTCATTCAGCATGACCGCTGCTGAACGTCCGATCCTCGGATCAAGTCCGAGGAAAGCGGAGCGTAGGGTGAGGGTTGCGCGCCATGTGTCCGTCCTTAATGTGGACGCACCTTCCTGGAGCCCTTCGTCATGCCCAACATCCTGGATCGCCCGGACCTGAGCGGGGTCGAGCAGCTTCGCCTCGCCTTCCTGGGCGAGGAGCTGATGGCCCCGATCGCGCGCACGCTCGACTATCGGATGGTCGAGGTCGAGGAGGGGCGGGCGGTGTTCGAGGGCACGCCGACCCGGGCCGTCTACAACCCCATCGGCACGGTCCACGGCGGCTGGATGGCGACAGTGCTGGACTCGGCCTGCGCGTGCGCCGTGCATTCCATGCTGAAGGCCGGGCAGATCTATACGACGCTCGAGATCAAGACGGTTTTCCACCGGGCCCTGACCGAGGGCGTTCCCGTGCGCTGCATCGGTACCGTCATTCAGGTGGGCCGAAAGGCGGGCTTCTCGGAAGCCCGCCTCGAGGGGCTGGACGGCAAGCTGTATGCCACCGCCACCTCCACCTGCCTGGTGATGGACCGCCCGGCCTAGCGGCCGTCAGGCCGCGTCGACCAGGACGATCTCGGCGTCGTTGACGGCGGTGACCGTCAGGGTGTCCTCGCCCGTGATGGCCGCGCCATCGCGGGCGTTCAGCGTCACGCCGTTGACCTCGACCACGCCCCTGGCGGGAACCAGATAGCCACGACGGGCGGCACCCAGAGGGTAGGTAGCGCTTTCGCCCGCCTTCAGCGTCGCGCCCACAACGCGGGCGTCGGTGCGGATCGGCAGGGCATCGGCGTCATCCTCGAAGCCGGAGGCCAGGACCACGAACTGACCGGCGCGGTCGCCCTTGGGAAAAGGCTTGGCCCCCCAGGCGGGCTTTTCGCCACGACGGGTGGGCTCGATCCAGATCTGGAAGATGCGGGTCGTCTCGGGCTCGACATTGTATTCGGCGTGGCGGATGCCGGTGCCGGCGCTCATCACCTGAACATCGCCGGCCTCGGTGCGGCCCTTGTTGCCCAGGCTGTCCTCATGGGTGATGGCCCCGTCGCGGACATAGGTGATGATCTCCATGTCCGAGTGGGGGTGGGGCGGAAAGCCAGAGTTGGCCGCGATCTCGTCGTCGTTCCAGACGCGCAGATTGCCCCAGCTCATGCGGGCGGGGTCATGGTAGCTGGCGAACGAGAAATGGTGCTTGGCCTTGAGCCAGCCGTGGTCCGCGCCGCCCAGGCTGTCGAAGGGTCTGACCTCGATCATGTCGTCTCTCCGTCGGCGGGCCGTCCCGCCGCGATGTTGCTGTAGGGCAGGATATAGGAGGGGCGCGGGAAACTGCAACAGTGTGGGTGGTTGATGCGAAGTCTCCTCCCTGTCGCGCAGCGATGGGGAGGAGACGGGTAGGCCTCACCGCAGATCATACGTCCCGGTGATGTCGATGCGGACGGTCAGCTGGCCGCCCGCGACCTGGGTCGCCGCGCCGTCGGCCATCTCCGTGCGGGCGTATTGCAGCATCGGCATGGGCGGCGCGGGCTGGTAGCCGCCGCCCTCGTTCAGCGAGCGGATGCTGCCCAGTTCGACGCCCAGGGCCTGGGCATAGAGGCGGGCCTTGTCCTGGAGCGCGCGGACGGCCAGCACCCGGGCCTGGTCCTCGGCGGCCTTGGGGTCCTGGAGGCCGAAGCCGATGCCGTCGATCTGGTTGACCCCGGCGGCCACGACCGCATCGGCCACATCGCCCACCTCGGTCAGGTCCATGATGTTGACGGTGACGCGGTTCGACGCCTGATAGCCCCTCAGCCGGGGCGGCTGGTTGTTCACATAGTCGTACTGAGCCGACAGGTTCAGGCCCGAGGTCTGGATGTCGCGCTCGTCGATGCCGGCCCGTCCCAGGGCGGCGAAGACCTCGGCCATGCGGTTGGCGTTGTCGGCCATGGCGGCCCGCGCGGTCGGGGCCTCGGTGGTGACGCCGAAGGTGATCGTGGCCATGTCGGGCGCCACCTTGACCTCACCGTGGGCCGAGAGGTTCAGGGCCGGCTGGGCGGCCATGGCATGCACCTGCATCGGCGGGGTCGGCGCCGACTGGGCGAGGGCGGCCGGCGCGGACAGTGCGACCAGGGCGGCCCCCAGCATCAGGGCAGGAAGGGTTCGGGTCATGGACACAGCCTTTTTTCGGAGACGAGCGCGTGCGACGGCCGCTGTCTCCCGCGCGGCCGTGACGGATCCTTGCACGGGAACGCCTGAACCGCCGCACGGCTCCGCTTGCAGGCTTCGTTCATCGCGGTGACATCGCGGTAAGGTGCTGCTAGGCGAAGCCATCCCCCGGGGGCCCGTAGCTCAATGGTTAGAGCCGACCGCTCATAACGGTCTGGTTGCAGGTTCGAGTCCTGCCGGGCCTACCACCTCCGTAAAGAAAAGGCCCGACCTGCGAACAGGCCGGGCCGAGGCTCTCTCTGGAGAAGAGGGGGATCAGAAGGCGAAGGAGGCCGTCACGCGGAAGGCGTGGGTGTCGAAATCCGAACCCGAGCGACGCTGGTCGGTGCCGCTCGCATTGCCGGTCAGGAAGGGGCTGGTCGCCGGTCCGCCGGCGACGCGGACGGTGAAGTCCGAATCGTCCTCGATGCTGGTGTAGAGGTATTCGACGCCCAGCCGCAGGACCTGGGTCACCTGGGCCTCGACGCCGCCGCCGAGCTGGAAGCCGGTGTTCTCGACGCCGTTGCTGGTGGGCGTGAAGGTGTTGACGCCGTTTGAGGTGTTGTACTGGTTCTCGAGGCGGGCATAGACGCCGCCGGCGGTGACGTAGGGCAGGAAGCGGCCCATGTCGTAGCCGACCCGGCCGCGCACGGCGGTCATGTAGTCCAGCGACCGCTCGAACGAATACTGGGCCGGCGTGATGCTGAAGGCCGTCACCGTGTCCGAGGCGTCGCTCATGGTGAACTCGCCGACCACGCCGAACACGATCGGACCCGACTGCCAGTCATAGCCGGCGCGGAAGGAGATCTCGCCCTGGCCGTCGTCGTCGTCCTGACACCCGGCGGCGGCATTGTTGCTGTTGGGCGCGCCGCCGCAGAAGCCGGGGCTGAAGGCGTCGGCGCCCGTCGTGGTGCGGACCGTGTCGCCGAAGGTGCCGTTCAGGTCGGTGTCGAAGGGGGTGGTCTCCGACTCTTCGTCGTCGACCATGGCATATCCGCCGGCGATGCCGACATAGCCGCCCTGCCAGTCCTGGGCGGCGGCGGGCATGGCGACGAGGGCGAGGGCGGCCGCGCTGACGGCGGCGAAGGTCTTGGTCATGGTCTATCGTTCCTGAGGCGGCCGCTTTCCGGGCCTGACAGCGCAACTACGCGCGAGCCCGGATTTGGACGCATCGGTGCCCGGACACCGCCCGCGAAACGCCGGACTGTGGCCTAGCGGTTACGCCAGCGGGCCTCGCCCTGGTGCCGGTCGGACTCGATGTAGCGGCCCGAGCTGTCGTACCAGCCATAGCCCTGCTGGAAGCGACCGTAGTTGTCCGGCTGGTACGAAAAGTCGTCGTAGGGGTCGCCGTAGGCGCCATCCATCTCGTCCCACCAGTCGCGGGGATAGGGGGAGTATTCACAGACCCATCCCTGGTCCGGACGTTGGGTCCACTGAGGCTCGTAGCGGTCGCGGTAGCGGGGGCGATAGGTCGGGCGGCACAGGGGGCCGTCGGACCAGACGCGGTTGCCCGACGCGTCGATGTTGGCGCGGTACTCGCGATAGAAGACGTCCAGCACGCCGACGAAGCTGTTGTTCCTGACCACCGCCAGGCCGGACACGGCCGCCAGGCCGATGGTCCGGGCCCGAACGCGGCTGTCCAGCAGGGTCAGCTCGCCGTTGTAGAGCACCAGCCCCTTGTCCGAGCGGCAGATCCGCGACCCCTCGATGGAGACCGAGGCGCCTTCGACGGCGACGCCCTCACTGTAGCCGCAGATGCGGCTGTTGGTGACCTCGACCCGGCCATAGTCTCGGCGCGAGCGGACCAGCAGGCCGATGGCGCGGGGACCGAAATTGTTGGGGGTCTCGACGCCGGACAGGGTGACGGAATCCAGCCGCGAGGGCTCGCCCGATCCGGGGGTGATGTCGATGCCGGACTGGGCCCCGGTCACGACCGTCTCCCACGCCGTCAGGGTCGCGCCGTCGGCGACGATGGCGGGCGCGACGGTCTGGGCGTCGATGACGGTGTCGCGCAGATCGACCGTGCCGCCGTCGGCGTAGATCGCCGCCTCGTCGCCGACGTGGCGGAAGCCGACGCGGTTCATGACGATGTCCGCGCCGTAGCCGACGACGCAGGCGGCGTCTCCGCCGTTGGGCGAGGCCAGGACGACGTCGCGCAGCTCCAGCCGCACGCCTTGCGCCACCGTGATGCAGGGCAGGCCGTCGGGGGCCTGGAGGGTGGGCGCGGGGTTCTGGTTCCAGCGACGCGGGTCGAAGCCGCCCTCGCCGATGATGGTCATGGGCTTGTCGATGTTGAGCCAGCCGACGCAGGCCCCGGCCCGCGCCCGGATCACCAGGGTGCCTCCGGGGCGGACCCGCTGGACCGCCGCCTCGACCGCGCCGGTGCCCGGGTTGCCGCCGCAGTCGACCAGGACGATCTCCTCCTGGCCCGCCGGATAGTGGACCGGGGGCGGGGCGTAGCCGGGACGCCAGTCGGGACGATGATTGCCATAGGACCAGCGCCGGTTCTGGCGCGGCCGGCTCTGGCGCGCGGGCGGGTCCAGCAGCAGGCCGAAGTTGGGACGGGTCTGGCTCTCGACCCGGGCGGCGGTCTGGGCCTGGGCGTCGGGGGTCGCGACCGCGAGACCGGCGAGGGCGATCAGGGCGGAGGCGGCGACGGCGAACGTCTTCATCGGATCATCTCCTCCTTCAGCGACGCTGGGAACGGGAAACCTGGGCGAGGACCGCCTGCAGGCGAGACGCGGAGGGGCCGAAGCCCGCCAGCGCCGAATCGATGCGCAGCGCCACCGCCTCGGCCTTGTCCTGATCGGCCACCCCGGCGACGCCGAGGGCGAAATAGGTGGACATGGCGAACTTGGCTTCGGGCGATCCCTGCCGGTCGGCCTGGGAATACCAGTGGAAGGCGCGGGCATAGTCGGGCGGCACGCCGATGCCCTCGGAATACATGACCGCCAGGACCAGCTGGGCCTCCGAGGAGCCGTTGACCGCCGCCAGCTGGACGGCGCGGACCATCTCCACATAGGAGAGGTGCGACTCCATGTCGTGCCCCAGCATGGCCTCCAGCGTCTGGATCTGGCGGGCCGACAGGTCATTCGCGCGCTCGGCCACCGTCTCGGTCACGCCGAGGTAGCGCAGCGCCCGGCCGACGTGGACGAAGGGCAGTTCGGTCATGCGGCCGAGCGCGTATTCATAGGCGTCGCCGCGCGGGCGGCTCTCGTCCGAGAAGGGCACGCCCGAGGCCGGGGCCTCGTTGGGGTAGAATTCATAGGGCGGCACCCACTGGCGCGCCTTGGCCTCGACGAAGGCGCCGTAGCGCGAGCGGGCCGGCGTCGAACGCTCGAAGTCCTTGAGCAGGACATAGGCCCCGACGTCGCCCGTCTGGACCGCCAGATAGTTGTAGAGATAGGCGTCGACGTCGTTCCGTGGGAACAGGCTGACGGCGGAATAGAAACCGGCGCGACGGCGGTCGACCTGGCCGTTCGGGCCGCGGCCCACGGCCTCGCGCGCCTCTCGATTGTCAGACGGCTCGCCGAAGGGGCCGTAGAGGGCGTCGTGCAGCCGGGCCAGGGTGCGGAAGCCGTCGGCGTCCTGGGTCGACAGGACGTAGATCATCCGGTTCCGGACCTCGCCCTGCTCCTCCATCGTCATGCGCGACAGCTGACCGTCCAGACGCTGATAGGCGATATGGCGTTCCCAGGCGCGGCAGTCGTCATAGCGCGAGACCGGACGCCAGCCGCCGAAGCCGCCCCGGTCGACGCGGTTGATCGGCGCGAAGCCCTCGTCGTTGGCCAGGGCGAGGCCGGTCCAGACCGCGCTCTCGATCGGGTCCTCGATGTTCTTGTCGGTGGCCCTGACCGCCGCGTAGCGGGTGCCGAGTTCAAGCTGGGCGAAGAAGTCCCCGCGGAAGGCCGCGCGTCGCAGCTGGCGCAGGCCGGCTTCCTGGGCGTTGAACTCCGAGCCGGTCACCGATTGCGGGCGCGGGCAGGCGTTGGCGGCGGACGCGTCTCCGCGCCGCCAGAAGGCCAGGTTGGGGTCGCTGCAGCTGGCGACCGAACCGGCGAGCATGGCCAGGACGGCGATCGTGCCCACCACGGCGAGGGCCCCGCGCGAACGGCGCGGACGGTCGTCTGTCGTGGCCTCGCGGTCTCGCATACCCATCCCCACTCTGTTTCCGCGCCCCGGCGTTAACCATTTCCCAAACCGGGGTTCGGGTCCAGTGAACTTCCGATCATGGTTAACGCCGTTTGACGACAAAGCGTTGCCGCATGTTGGCCGCAATCGGGCCTGGCCAAGCTTCGTCCACAGAAATCAGGGGTTTACGCCCATGGGGCGAGTGGCGGTGTGGCGTTTGGAGCGGAGCGACCCTATGTGGCGCGTCCTGCACAGCCTCTCGAAAAGCCGTTCAATGTCCTATCTCGCCCGCGCCGACCGCCCCGCCGACAAGGCCGAACGCTATGCCGAGGTCGAGGCCGAGATCCTGGCCGTTCTGGACGGAGAGCCGGACCGGACGGCCCGGATGGCCACCGTCGCCTCGATGCTGGCCGATGCCTTCGAGGACTATTTCTGGACCGGCTTCTATGTCGTCGACCCGACCCGCGAGCGCGAGCTGGTGGTCGGGCCCTATCAGGGGACGCTGGGCTGTCTGAGGATCGCGTTCGGGAGGGGCGTCTGTGGGACGGCGGCCGAGACGGGGCGGACGCAGATCGTGGAGGACGTCCACGCCTTTCCCGGCCACATCGCCTGTGACGGCCGCTCCGAGAGCGAGATCGTGGTGCCGGTGTTCGACGGCTCGGGCGCCCTGATCGCCGTGTTCGACGTCGACGCGACACGAAAGTCGGCGTTCGACGCAGTGGACGCCGAGGCGCTGGAGCGGCTGATGGGCAAGGTGTTCGCCGCCTAGAGGGAGCCGTCCTGCGGGCGCAAGAGGTTCATCACAGCGAGCACAGCGAAGGCACGACGGACACGGCGGGACCGAGCGAACGGGGAAGACGTCGACCGGCCATTTCCGAGATTGCCACGCGATGAAGGGCGGCTTCGCCGCCAGCCTTCTACGGATCTCCGGTCTCTACGGGACCGATCGATGTCGGAACTGCGAACTCGGTCCCGCCGTGTCCGTCGTGCCTTCGCTGTGCTCGCTGTGATCAACCCCTTTCTTCCGCTCCGCCAAAGTCCACTCAGCCGAAAACCGGGGCGCGCTTCTGGGTGAAGGCCATGAAGGCCTCCATGGCCTCGGGGCTGGACATCTGGGAGCCGAAGGCCTCGCCCTCGCGCTGCATCAGGGCCCACAGGCTCTCGGCGTCGCGCATCAGCCGCTTGGTCTTGCGGATCGAGTTCGGCGCGCGGGCGGCGACCTTGACCGCGAGGGCGACGGCCGTCGCGTCGACCTCGGCGGCCGGGACGGCGCGGTTGGCCAGGCCCCAGGCGAGGGCGGTGCGGCCGTCGATCGGCTCGCCCAGAGCGAAAATCTCGAACGCGCGCTGATGGCCGACGACCATCGGCAGCAGCATCGACGAAGCCGCCTCGGGGGCCAGGGCCAGGTTGATGAAGGGGGCCGACAGCAGGGCGTCCTCGGCCACCACCACCAGGTCGCAATGCAGCAGCAGCGTCAGGCCGATCCCCACCGCCCGGCCGCGCACGGCGGCGACCGCCGGCTTGTCCAGATCGGCCAGGGCCTTGAGGAAGCGGAACACCGGCGCGTCGACCACCTGGCTCCCGCCCGAGGAGCCGATGGCGATGAAGTCGGCGATGTCGTTGCCGGCCGAGAAGCTGTCGCCCTCCGCGCGGAACAGCAGGGCCCGGACGGCGTCGTCGGTCCGCGCCCGCTCGGTCGCCTCGGCCAGGACGGCGTACATGGCCTGGGTGATGGCGTTCTTCTTCTCGGGCCGGTTCAGGGTGACGGTCAGGACGCCGTCGGCGAACTGGGTCAGGACGGGGTCGGTCAAGCGGGGCTCTCCTCGGATGATGTCGCGGTCCACCAGTCGACGCCGTGGGCGTCGCGCGCGCGGCGGGCCCGGCCCCGGGCCTCCAGGTGGTTCAGGTGGGCGATCGCCTCGCCGGTGGCCATGCCGTAGAGGCCGTCGCCGACCGGCCGGGCGAACAGGGAGCCGAACACATCGACGGCGCGGCGGGGCGTGTGGAGCGTGCGCTCCAGTCGTTTCAGCGAGGTGGCGTGGCCCCGCCGCAGGGCCTCGATGCGGGGCAGGACGCCGGTGAAGGGCTCGCCGTGTCCGGGCAGGCAGAAGGTGTCGGCGGGCAGGGTGGCCTCCAGCCGGTCCAGCGACGTCAGCCAGTCGCCCAGGGGATCGGCCATCGGCTCGGTCGGCCAGACCGAGATGTTGGACGAGATGCGCGGCAGGATCTGATCCCCCGACAGCAGGACGCCGTCCGATCGCCGCCACAGGCAGATGTGCTCTGGGCTGTGGCCGTCGCCGACGACGACGCTCCAGTCCTCGCCGCCGATCGACAGGGTGTCGCCGGCGCTGACCCGCAGATAGCTGGGCGGCAGGGGGGCGACCCCCTTGGAGAACATACCGTAGGAGGCGCGCCAGCGATCGATGCGCTCGGCCTCCCATCCCGCCGCGCGGAAGAAGGTCGCGCCGCTCTCGGGGGCGGGTCCGGTGTCGGCGACCAGCATCCGGCCGGTGACGTATTCCAGCCGCGACATCAGCAGGGGCGCCTCGAATCGCTCGCACAGCCAGCCCGCCAGGCCGATGTGGTCGGGGTGCATGTGGGTGCAGATCACCCGGGTGACGGGACGTCCGCCCAGAGGGCCCGCCAAGGCCGCCTCCCATGCGGTGACCGAGTCGGGCGTGCGAAGGCCGGTGTCGATCACGACCCAGCCGTCGCCGTCGGCGATGGCGTAGACATTGACGTGGTTCAGCGCCATCGGCAGGGGCAGCCGCATCCACAGCACGCCGGGCGCCGCTTGCACCGCCTCGCCCGGGGCGGGGGGCGCGCCCAGGGGATAGGTCAGGCCGCGCGACGGTTCGGCGATCTCGGTGGAACCGTCGGTGATGAGGGGGCCGTCGGCCAAGTCCGTCTCCAATCGCAACGGGCTGACCCTAGCGACAGACGCGCGGGCCGTCCAGTTTCCGCCGCGTCATGGTCTTGACCTGGTCCCGAGCGGTCGCCAAGGCTGGTGCGAAACGCCCATACCCTCGATCAGCGTCCAGGAGCCTCCCTCGTGTCCAAGTCCCCTCTCGCCGCCGTGTCCATGGCGGCCCTGTGCCTGAACCTGATGTCCGGCGGTGCCGTCTTCGCCGCGAGCGGGGAGGCCGAGGCGGGCCAGACCCGGACGCAGCGCGCGCTGGCCCGCAACGCCGCCGAACAGGACGCCGAGGCCCAGGAGGGGCAGGAGGGCGAACAGACCGAGCAGTCCGGCAACAACCGACGCAACCGCAACAGCCAGCCCGCCCCGCCGACGCCGGAGGAAATCGCCGCCGCCGCCCAGACCATGGCCACGGCCGCGGGCACGACCTGTCAGGTGACCCAGGCCAATCTGCTGGGCCAGACCGCCGAGCAGGAGCTGACCTATGAGGCCGCCTGCGCCACGGGCCCGGGTTATATCCTGATCGGATCGACCCCGCCGCGCGCCGTGGACTGCGTGCTGCTGGCCGGCCAGGCCGACATCGAGCGCGCTCGCGACCCGGCCGCCGACGTCGGCACCCAATGCCTGATCCCCCAGAACACCGACGTGCTGCGGGTCGTCAGCGCCTACGCCGCCGAGGCCGGGGTGACCTGCCCGGTCGATCAGGGCGCCTCGATCGGCAAGTCGCGCGAGGAGAATCTGATCTATGAGGTCGGCTGCAGCGGCGTGGACGGGGCCTGGATCGAGCGCCTGCCGACCGGCTGGAAGGTCACCGCCTGCGCCCAGGTAATCACCCAGAACGGCACCTGCCGGTACTCGACCGCGGCGGAGCAGAACGCCACGCTGAAGGCGCGCTTCGCCTCGAACGCGGAGGCCGCCGCCTGTGACCCGACCCAGGGCCGCTACATGGGGGCGAACGCAAACGGCAGCTTCTTCGAGGCCAAGTGCGCGGCGGGCAACGGCATCATCGTGCGCTTCGACACCCAGTTCGCCGTGCAGCAGGTCTATCCGTGCGAGGTCGCCCAGCGCATCGGCGGCGGCTGCACCATGACGGAGGTCCCGCCTCTCCCGGAAGGCACGGTCTCTACCCCGCCCGCCCAATAGGCGAGGGCGACATCCGGACCTGAAGGACGGCCCCCGCTTTTCAAGCGGGGGCCGTTTTCGCGATCACCAAGCCGTGACACCCGCCGGGTGGCGGCCGAACCCGGCCGCGCCTAGGCTCGGTAACGAACCCATCCGACCACCGTATCCAGCCTCAGAGTCCCGACCCGCTGTCCACCGTCCTCCCGGAGCCCTTCATGTCCAGCATTCCCGTCGACCCGCGCCCCTCCGCGCCCGCCGTCCGCCGCATCTCCGGCGCGGACCTCGACTGGGCCCTGTCGGAAGGGTGGAAGGACTTCAACGCCAAGCGCGGCGACATCCTGGTGCTGGCGGTGCTGTATCCGGTGCTGGGCCTGCTGGCGGCGGCGATCGCGCTGAACGACCGGCTGCTGCCGGTGTTCTTTCCGCTGGTGGCCGGACTGACGGTCATGGGACCCGCCGTGGCGGCCGGCTTCTATGAGATCGCGCGGCGTCGGGACCTGGGGATCAGCTCCAGCTGGACGCATTTCTTCGACCCGCTGAACGGGCGCAGCCGCACGCCCCTCGTGATGTTGACCCTGATGTCGCTGGTGTTCTTCACCGTGTGGATCGCGGCGGCCTGGATCGTCTACGAGCTGACGCTGGGCAGGGTCGCGCCCATGACGGTCGCGGGCGGGTTTCAGCAGTTGTTCTCCACGCCCGAAGGCCTGGCCATGGTGGTGATCGGAAACGCGGTCGGGGCGGTGTTCGCCGTGCTGACCGTGTTCCTGACGCTGGTGTCCTTCCCGATGGTGGTCGACAAGCCGGTGGACGCGGGCACCGCGGTCGGCACCTCGGTGCGGGCGGTTTCGGCCAACATCCCGACGGTGGCGTCGTGGGGGCTAAGGGTCGCGGTCCTGCTGGTGCTCGGCTCCCTGCCGCTGTTCATCGGCCTGGCGGTGGTCCTGCCGGTGCTGGGATACGCCACCTGGCATCTGTACACGCGGCTGGTCGAGCGGTGATCAGGCCGACAGGTCCACGTCCTTCCGCTCGGTGACGAGCAGATAGCCCAGCACCACCGTCGCCAGGGCCACCACCACCGGATACCAGAGCCCGGCATAGATGTTGCCGGTCGCCGCCACGATGGCGAAGGCCGTGGTGGGCAGAAAGCCGCCGAACCAGCCGTTGCCGATGTGATAGGGCAGGGACATGGAGGTGTAGCGGATGTTGGTCGGGAACATCTCCACCAGGGCCGCCGCGATCGGCCCGTAGACCATGGTCACATAGAAGACGAGCACGAACAGGATCGCCACGACCATGGGCCGGTTGACCAGGGTGGCCTCGGCCTTGGGCGGGTATCCCGCCGTGGCCAGGGCGGTGCCGAGCGTGGCCTCGAAACCGGCCTTGGCCTCGGCGAAGGCCGGGCGGGCGAGAGCGGTGCCGTCGACGCCGGCGACCGTCGTGTCCCCGATCCGCACCTGGGCCAACGTGCCCGCCGGGGCGGCCTCGTTCGCGTAGCTGACGCCCGCCTTGGCCAGGAAGCCCTTGGCCAGGTCGCAGGAGCTGTCGAACACCGTCTTGCCCACCGGATCGAACTGGACCGAGCAGTCGGCCGGGTCGGCGACCACGGTCACGGGCGAGGAGGCGGTCGCCGCCGCCAGCCGGGGGTTGGCCGCCTCGGTCAGGGCCGAGAACAGCGGGAAATAGGTGGCGGCGGCCAGCAGGCACCCGGCCAGGATGATCGGCTTTCGCCCCACCTTGTCCGACAGCCAGCCCCAGAAGACGAAGAAGGGGGTGGCCAGCAGCAAAGCGACCGCGATCAGGATGTTGGCCAGGGCCGCGTCGACCCGCAGCACCTTCTCCAGGAAGAACAGGGCGTAGAACTGGCCCGTATACCAGACCACCGCCTGGCCGGCGGTCAGCCCGACCAGGGCGATCAGCACCAGTTTCAGATTCGGCCATCGGCCGAAGCTGTCTTTCAGCGGGGTGGGCGATCCCTTGCCTTCGGCCTTCATGCGGGCGAAGGCCGGGCTCTCGGCCAGCCTCAGCCGGATCCACAGGGACACGCCGAGCAGCAGGATCGACACCAGGAAGGGGATGCGCCAGCCCCAGTCCAGGAAGGCCGCCTCGCCCACCGCCAGACGCACGCCCAGGATGACCACCAGGCTGAGCAGCAGGCCCGCCGTCGCCGTGATCTGGATGAAGCTGGTGTAGAAGCCGCGTTTGCCGGGCGGGGCGTGTTCGGCGACATAGGTGGCCGCGCCCCCGTATTCGCCGCCCAGCGCCAGCCCCTGGACCAACCGCATGGCGATCAGGATGACCGGCGCCGCCACGCCGATGGCGGCATAGGAGGGCAACAGGCCGACCACGAAGGTCGACAGCCCCATCAGCAGCATGGTCACCAGAAAGGTGTTCTTCCTGCCCCACAGGTCGCCCAGCCGCCCGAAGAACACCGCGCCGAACGGCCGGACCGCGAAGCCGGCGGCAAACGCCATCAGGGCGAAGATGTAGCCGGTGGTCTCGTTCACGCCCGAGAAGAACTGGGCCGTGATGATCGCCGCCAGCGAGCCGTACAGATAGAAGTCGTACCACTCGATCACCGTGCCCACCGACGACGCCAGGATCACCAGCCGGTCGTCGCGCTTCAGGCCGGGGGCCTGGCTCAGGTCAGCGTCCAAGATGTCGTCTCCGCGCGGGTCGCCGAACGATCGCACGCGGGGACGCAAAGAGAAAAGGCCCGGTGTTTCCACCGGGCCTTCTTTCGTTTCGGCGATGCCGCCTGGATCAGGCGGCTTCGGCTTCTTCGGTTTCCTCGGCCACGGGCTGGTTGGCCTTCTTGGCGCTGAGGGACTTGCCGAGCAGGGCGACGGCCGCGTCCTTGTCGATGCGGTTGGCGGCGGCGACCTCGCGGGCCATGCGGTCCAGCGCCGATTCATAAAGCTGGCGCTCCGAGTAGGACTGTTCCGGCTGGGTCTCGGCGCGGTGCAGGTCGCGGACCACTTCGGCGATCGAGATCAGGTCGCCAGAGTTGATCTTGGCCTCGTACTCCTGGGCGCGACGCGACCACATGGTGCGCTTGATGCGGGCGCGACCCTTGAGCACCGTCAGGGCCTTGGACACGGTGTCCTCGGCCGCCAGGGTGCGCAGGCCGGCGGTCTTGGCCTTCCTGGTGGGGACACGCAGGGTCATCTTCTCGTGGTCGAAGGTCACGACGTAGACCTCCAGAGACATGCCCGCGACTTCCTGGGTCTCGATGGCCGCGACCTTGCCGACGCCGTGCGCCGGATAGACGACGGCGTCGCCAACCTTGAACTCCAGACCGGTCTTGTTCGTCATGTCATTCCTTTCCCGGACGCAGGGACGGAGAGACGCGAAGGCGCGACGGCAATTGCTCTCAGGCCCGGCGACGAGGGGTTCGCCGATGCGTGAAATCAGTCGTCAGTCGCGGAAACGGATCACCCAACCTCTGGCCGATCCCGCCTTCATGGGCGGGATTCTGTCGCAAACGCGGGCGGCGCGCAGAAAACGCAGACCGCCCGACCCAATGTCAGCAACCTATCACAAAAATGCGGAATTTCAAAACGTCGCGTGCGGATGCGGCGCCGTCCGTCGGATTCCCGAACCGGAACCAGACGGATCCTAGGAGCCCTTGCCGGGCTCCGGCGAGAAGTATTTCTCGAACTTGCCATTCTCGCGCTCGAACTGCTCGCGGTCGGCGGGGGGCGTGCCCTTGACGGTGATGTTGGGCCAGACGCGGGCGTACTGGGCGTTGATCTGCAGCCACTTGCCGTCCGGCTCGTCCTCGGTGTCGGGCTTGATGGCGTCGACGGGGCATTCGGGCTCGCACACGCCGCAGTCGATGCATTCGTCGGGCGCGATGGCCAGGAAGTTCTCGCCCTCGTAGAAGCAGTCCACGGGGCAGACCTCCACGCAGTCCATGAACTTACATTTCACGCAGGCGTCGGTGACGATGTAGGTCATGGGCGGGCGGGTCGGTCCTTGAGGCTCAGCGGTTCCGGAGATGGCCGGGCGCGGGCGGACTGTCAACCGATGCGAGGTCGCGGCGCCTTGCGGAACGACGATCCCGTCCCAACTGTTACCGACACGGCTGCGGATTGGCGCGGTCGATCCATCCCGCCGACCGGAGAGACCCATGACCGTATCCAAGTTCCGCCCCAGCCGCCTGGCGCTCGTCGTCGCCGCCGCCGTGACCCTGACCGGCGGGGCCGTGGTGGCCCAGGCCGCCCTGACGCAGAACCCGGCAGAGGTGCGCGCCGGCGACTACGCTCTCGATTCCAGCCACGGCAAGATCACCTGGTCGGTCGATCATCTGGGCTTCTCGACCTACTACGGCCAGTTCGTGAATGTGCAGGCGCAGCTGACGCTGGACCCGGCCAATCCGTCGGCCAGCACCCTGACGGCGACCATCCCCCTGACCGACGTCGCGCCAAACGACGACCGGCTGAAGGCGCATCTGCAGACGGCGGACTTCTTCGACACGGCCAACCATCCGACGGCGACGTTCGTGTCGCGCTCGGTGACGGTCGACGCCGATGATCCCAACGAGGCCACTGTGGTCGGCGACCTGACGCTGCGCGGCGTCACGCGCCCGGTGACGATCGAGGTCGAGTTCAACCAGGCCGGCACCGCCATGGGCGCCTACAAGACCGGGTTCGACGGCGAGGCGACGATCAAGCGGTCGGAGTTCGGCATCGACTACGCCTTGCCGGCGATCTCCGACGAGGTCGAACTGCACATCGAGGGCGAGTTCAACATCGTCGTGTGAGGGACTTCAGGCGCGCCCTTCGTCGCCGGACAGGCGATAGAGGGCCCGCGCCTCGGCCGGGGGGCCACGCCGGTCCCCCAGCCCCTCGACCGTCAGCTCTATGACGCGGCCCGACAGGGCGAACACCAGGCCGTCGCCGACGTGGACCGATCGGCTGGGCTTGTCGAGGCGCACCTGGGCCCCGTTGTGCGTCAGCCGGACGGCGCCCCGCTCGACCAGGGCGGCGGCGAGACCGCGCGTCTTGGCGAAACGGGCGCGCCACAGCCAGACGTCGATGCGGCAGGCCTCGCTCAAACGGAGCGGGCCTTCCGGCGCGGCCTCTTCCGCCTGACCGAAGCGGGCGGCGCGGTCAGTGCGGCGAGGGCGGCGAAGGGCGAATCCTTCGGAGGCGCGACCGGACGGTCGGAGCGGTCGGGCTGTTTGGCGCGGGGCACCCGAAGCGCGCCGAGGATGGCCCTGGCCTCGGCGGTGGTCCAGCCGAGGTCGGCGAGGGCGGCGTCGGGCAGGTCGGCCGTGCGCGCGGTGCGCCTGTGTTCGGCGAGGCGTTCGAGGGTTTCGACGGGCGCGGCGACGCGGCCGATGGCGCGCAGGCCATGGGCAGACAGGGCGCGGGGGCTGGGCGGCGGGTCGGGGATGACCGTCAGGCCCTCGGCGCGGGGGTGGAAGGGCTCATCGGCGACGAAGGCCTGGGCCAGGGCACGACCGCGGGGCTTGAGCACGCCGGGCAGCCAGACGGAGTGGACCCCGACGCGGACGGCGAAGGTCTTGAGCGTGCGGCGCTCGGCGTGACTGAGGGCGGCGAGATCGCGTTCAACCTCGCGGCGGTCGATGACGCCGCCGGCCTCGACCAGGCGGAAGGCGAGGCCGCGCGGCAGGCCGGTCAGGGTGCCGGTCTCGATGGCGGTCTTGAGGCGACGCAAATCGCGCAGCGCCCGGCCGGCCTCGGAGGACAGGAAGGCCTCGATCCGGCGCTGGGCGCGGTCGCGGGCGGCCTGGGGGCCGAGGTCGCCGATCAGGCGGATGCGGGGGCTGAAGGGATCGCCGCCGATGATCCGGGCCGCGAGCGCGCCCTGCCAGAGAACGTCGCCGTCCGGCGACACGGTGAAGGCCGTGTCGGCGTCGGCGGCGAGGCGGCCGAGGCGGCGCGCGATCTCTGGCCCGACGGCGCGGAGCGCCGCGGTCTTCAGCGTTCGGTCGGCCAGTGCCGAGCCTCCGGACGACGGGGCGAAGCGGACGCCCTCCAGATGGCCCACGGCCTCGCCGTCCACGGTGACGACGCCGTCGCCCGCGACCTCGGCCAGGCTCGCCTCGCGGTCGTGCAGGGAGCGTATCAGGGCGGTGGTCTTGCGGTCCACGAAGCGGGCCGTCAGCCGTTCATGCAGCACGTCGGAGAGGCGGTCTTCGAGGGCCCGGGTCCGCTCGCGCCAGCCCTTGGCGTCAGCGACCCAGTCGGGGCGGTTGGCGATGTAGGACAGGGTGCGCACCCCCGCGAGCCGCGCCGACAGCTGGTCGATCTGGCCGTCGTCGCGATCGACCTCGGCGAAGCGGGGCGCGAACCAGTCGTCGGTCAGGCGACCGCGCTTGCCGGTCAGGGCCATGAAGACGTCGCGCGACAGGCGGGCGTGCTCGTCCAGCGTCGTCTTCTGGAAGTCCGGCAGCTGGCAGGCCTCCCACAGGCGCATGATGGTCCCGCGCGAGCGGCCGATGCGCTTGACCTCCCCGTCCTGCAGGGCGCGGCGCAGCAGGGTCTCGTCCAGCGCCTGGCCGGTCAGCTTCAGGCCGGGCCCTCCTCCTTGAAGACTGGCGGGCGTCTGGACCAGGGAGCGCAGGAGGTCGGGCAGGGTGTCGAAATCCAGCCGGGCGTTGCGCCACTCGATGGCCTGAACCGGATCGAAGCGGTGGTCCACGACCTGTTCGACGAGGTCCTCGTCCAACTCCTCGGCCTCGCCCGTCACCCCGAAGGTGCCGTCGCGGATGTGGCGGCCGGCGCGGCCGGCGATCTGGGCGATCTCGTGGGCGTGGAGCCAGCGGGTGCGGCGGCCGTCGAACTTCCTCAGGCCGGCGAAGGCGACATGGTCGACGTCCATGTTCAGCCCCATGCCGATGGCGTCGGTGGCGACCAGGAAGTCGACCTCGCCGGACTGGAACAGGGCCACCTGGGCGTTGCGGGTCCGGGGACTGAGGCTGCCCATGACCACGGCCGCCCCGCCCCTCTGGCGCCGGATCAGCTCGGCGATGGCGTAGACCTGCTCGGTCGAGAAGGCGACGATGGCGCTGCGGCGGGGCAGGCGGGTCAGCTTTTTCGACCCGGCGTAGGTCAGGCTGGACAGGCGTTCGCGCGACACGATCTCCACATCGGGGATCAGGCGGCGGATCAGGGGGGCCAGGGTGGAGGCCCCCAGGAACATGGTCTCGAACCGGCCGCGCGCGTGCAGCAGGCGGCTGGTGAAGACATGGCCGCGCTCGGGGTCGGCGGCCAGCTGGATTTCATCGACGGCCAGGAACTCGACCTCGCGCTCCATCGGCATGGCCTCGACCGTGCAGACGAAATAGACCGGCCGGGGCGGGATGATCTTCTCCTCGCCGGTGATCAGGGCGACCGAGGCCTGGCCCCGGGCGCGCACGATCCGCTCATAGACCTCGCGCGCCAGCAGGCGCAGCGGCAGGCCGATCATGCCCGAGGCATGACCCAGCATCCGTTCGACCGCCAGATGGGTCTTGCCGGTGTTGGTCGGCCCCAGGACCGCCACGACGCGGGAGGGGGCCTGGCCTGCGGAACGGTCGCTCATGATGCGACCAAGGTGGCGATTCGCCGGGGGGGCGGCAAGCGTGGCGGATCAGCCCGCCTGGACGGCCGCGCCGATCAGGACGGCGTTCAGGACCAGATAGACGATCGAGCCGGACAGGAAGAACCGCTTGTCCCAGCGCCGCACCCGCGCCGAGCCCCAGCCGTTGCGCGTCAGGATCGTCCAGGCCGCCGCCGCCGCGATGGCCAGAACGGCGAAGAACAGGGCCAGCAGGTGGATGTTGTCCATCAGTCCCAGCCCGCCCGTCTCGCCGACCACGTCCTCGACCGAGCGCATGTTCAGGACGATGGCGAACAGCACCCCCGCCAGCAGGCCCAGGCGCGGACTGAGGTAGAGCCCCTCCTCGTCGTGCATCAGGAAGGTCAGCAGGGTCAGCATGGAAGCGATGTAGAGTGGCGCGACCAGCTTCCAGAAGGTCCACAGGTCCGCCCGTTCGATGTCGATCACGATCTCCAGATGCGGATAGATGGTGGTGACATCATCGGGCAGGCTGGGGTCGCCGAAGGCGGTCGTATAGACCTCCTCACGCGCCTGGACGGCGAAACCGGTGACGCGCCAGCCGTCGACCGCCAGGGTGCGCGAGACCGACGAGCGGCGGTCGTCGGCCACATACTGCAGGGTGGTGGCGTCGTCGGCCGTGTCTTCCACGATCATACGCAGGGTGTGGCGGTCGAAGGGATAGTTGCGGACGTCGAGGGACTGGCGATAGACGCCGGCGACCTTGCGTTGGGACCACAGACCGAACGGTGTCGGGTCGGCGTATTCCAGGGACTGGACCTGCTCATGGGCGTTCAGCCATTCGGCGGTCTGGAGCGCGTTGCGATCGCCGGTGCAGACGCTCCACGCCCAGACGTCCGCGCCGAAGCGCCCCGCCCGGGTGTCGATGTCGTAGAGGTCGCCCAGATAGACCCCCATCGAGCAGACGCTCTGGACCGGGCGCGGATCGGCGGCGGTCTGGCGCGCGGCGGCGGGGGCCGCGAGCCCCATCAGCCCGGCGCACAGGATGATCGCCCAGAACCGCATGCATCCCCCGAAGACGAAGCGGGACTGTTCCGCGTCCGAAGCGGATGCGCAAGCGCCGCCCGGGGTCGCGGTCAGTGGGCCGTCAGCATCGCCTCGATCTGACCGAGGCGTTCCTTGCCGAAGAACATCTCGCCCTCGACGTAGAAGGTGGGCGAGCCGAAGGCCCCGCGCGCGACCGCCGCCGCCGTGTTGTCGGCCAGGCGGGCCTTGACGGCGTCGGTCTGGGCCAGGGTCAGCAGGCGCTCGGCGTCGAGGCCCGCCTCGGTGATGACGGACGCCAGGACGGCTGGGTCGCCCATCTGCAGGCCGCGCTCCCAGAAGCCCGCGGCGACGGCGGTGACATAGGCGTCGAACTCGGGGCCCGGCGCGCAGGCGCAAAGGCCGCGCATGGCGGTCAGGCTGTTGACCGGGAAATGCGGGTTCATCTGGAACTCGGCCAGGCCGTGGGCGGCGATGAAGCGGCGGATCTCCAGCATCTCGTAGTCCAGCTTGCCCTTGATGCCGCCGAAGGCGGTGAAGGGGGCCTGGTTGCCGGTCGCCTTGAAGACGCCGCCCAGAAGGACCGGGATCAGGGTGATCGTCGTGCCCGTTCGCTGGGCCACCGCCGGCAGGGTCCGGTAGGCCAGATAGGCGTTCAGGCTGGCGAAATCGAAGATGAAGTCGATCGTCTTGGCCACTACCAGGTTTCCTTCCAGGGGCGCAGGTCCAGTTCAAAGGTCCAGGCGCTGCGTTGCTGATTGTGGAGCCAGACGTAGTTCTTCGCGATCTCGTCGGGCTTGAGGATGGCGTCGGCGTCCAGCAGGGCCTGGATGTCGGGGGCGATGGCGCGGGCGAAGGTGCCGTCGATCATGCCGTCCACCACGACGTGGGCGACGTGGATGCCCTGTGGCCCCATCTCGCGGGCCAGGCTCTGGGCCAACTGTCGAAGCGCCGCCTTGGCCCCGGCGAAGGCCGAGAAGCCCGCGCCGCCGCGCGTCGAGGCTGTGGCCCCGGTGAACAGGATGGTGCCGCGTCCGCGCGGAGCCATGACACGGGCGGCCTCTCGCCCCGTGAAGAAACCGGCGAGCGCCGCCATCTCCCAGACCTTGGAATAGACCTGGGCGGTGGTGTCGATCACGGAAAAGCGGACGTTGGCCCCGATGTTGAAGACCACGACCTGAAGCGGGCCGATCTCGGCCTCGATTCTGTCGACCAGGCCGACCATCTCGGCCTCGACCCGGGCGTCGACGCCGAAGGCGTGGGCGGTGCCACCGGTGGAGCGGATGGCGGCGGCGACGGCCTCCAGCTGATCCAGGTTGCGGGCCCGGCGGGTCATGCACACCGTCAGGCCCTCGGCCGCGAAGGCCCGGGCGATGGCCGAACCGACGCCGTCTCCGGCACCGACGATCAGGCAGGTGGGGGTGGCCGACATCGATCTCTCCTTGGGAAGAGACCGTTTCATATGAAAACTAAGGCGTCAACGACGCAGGGCCGTCCGCGCCGCGAGATAGAGCAGCAGGCCGAAGGGCCCGGCCATCAGGATGAAGAACAGGCAGGGCAGGACCGCCCAGTGCGGCAGGCCGCGCCGGCCCGCGTCCTCGACCGCCCAGGCCCCGACCCACAGGTCGAAGGCGAGATAGTGGACCCAGCCGACCAGCACGGCCTCCGGTCGGCTGAAGCCCTCTGTCAGGCCGGCGAGCGTGGTCAGGTCGCCCTCGAACCCGCCGCCGGTGACCGCGCGGATCAGAAGCGCCGAATAGGCCACGGCCAGGGCCACACCGATGGTCCGGGCCGCCGCGATGGCCAGAGGGCGGCGCAGCGGCGCCAAGGCCAGGATGATCCAGCCGACGAGAGCGACGGCGTTGGCGAGGCTGAACTGTGTCTCGAGGCTCATGGCGGTGGCTCCGGGGACAGGGCTTAACGCGAGCGAGGCGACCGGCGGAACAGGGCCGAAACGAATCAGGACCGAATCACCGACACGGCCCGATTCGCGATCTGTTCACCCCAAGATATTGTATCTTAAGCCGGATTAACCACAACGACGAAGGTGGCGACAGCGATGATTTCGCGCGGCGGCTTTTCGCAGGCCGCGCGAGCCGCTAGGGGAGCCCTCGACGGCCCCGTAGCTCAGCCGCATAGAGCAAGGCTTTCCTAAAGCCGAGGTCGCAGGTTGGAGTCCTGCCGGGGTCGCCAGTCCGTCTCGTTGAACGTCTGATCGCTTCGCTAGAAGCGGAGTCTGCTATTGGTGGACATCGGACGCTCGGCCTTGCTACCGGCTCACTCGTCTCACGATGAAATCGTTGAACTGCGACGATGCCAGTTCGCGCTCGATGACTTCGGCAGCGATCTTGTAGTCAACCACCAGACAGAAAGCCTCCATCGACCCGGAACCGATCGATCCTCCGTCGCAATGGCCAAGGCCGCGCCACCCTGTCACCTCGTTGAGAAAGTCCTCCAACGCGTGCCGCCGACGAAGATCGTTCTTCGTTCCCGCTCCAGGGATTTCTTTGCTGACCAAAAGCCCAACGAGCCGAGCTTCCGGAACAGCGTTGAAGCCGTCAGCCTTTGCCTCGGCAGCTATGGCGTTGATCACCTCTCGCTGCCGGACCGCCCCTGACGCCGCATGTTGCGAGGTTAAGCCCAGCTCCCCGTAGACCCCGACGTGCTCGACGACATTTTCGCCGTCGATCCAGGCTTCGCGATACAGCAACCATCCATCGTGGCGCTTGTAGAGCTTAACCATCTGAGTGGCTGGCACGGCATCATCGTGCCGCTTGAGATAGGCGTGAATTTCCTCTGGCTGAAGCTCGACAGTCCGTTGGTTTGCCACGACGGACGCAAAGGCTCCTGGCGGCTGGAACCCGATGGATAACTTCTGTCCAAACTTGTCTTCACTCGCGTAGACGGGCTTGAGAGAAAGCCGGTGCCCGGGTGGAGACGCGGCCAGCCGTTCCGCTACGTTCTCGATCAGTCGTAACAGTGTCGACCGCTCCTCAGACGTCAACCGCGTCTTGTGAACGGAAGAGAGAGCCACTTCAGCCGCTTCGGCTACCGCACGCACACGATCACCCCATCTGTCACCGATCCACGCGTCATGATCGAGATAGGCTTGGGTAAAAAGGATGCCGCTATCACGCGAATAGCTCGCTCCACCTTTGCCTGGCGGCTGCAGGACCGGATGCGCAACGCCGAAGCAAAACGCCAGTTCGCTGATCTTCTCGAAACGAGGCTCATGCTCGGCGAGGTGAGCAAGCGAAACCCCGAACGCGTCCACTGTCTGATCCATCGCCTCTTTGACGTCCTCAGACATGAACGTCAGACGCATGGTGGTGAGCATTGAGTCGCCGCCTAGGGTGGTTGCGAGCGCAGATGAGGCACGAAGGCTAATGTCCGAAATCGGTCGAAAGCGGACCTTTGTCGCGTCAGAACGAGGCCGGCGTGGACGAAAACGCCGGCCCCTTTTCCCTCACAGCACCCCGATCATGCTCGCCACCAGCGGGTGCCGCACGATGTCCTGTTCGGCCAGGCGGACGACGGCGATCTCCGGCACCGGCTCCAGCCGCACCGCGATGTCCGCCAGACCTGAAACACCCGGCAGCAGGTCGGACTGCTGGGGGTCGCCGGTGACGACCATGGTCGAATGCCAGCCCAGGCGCGTCAGCAGCATCTTGAGCTGGACGTAGGTGCAGTTCTGTGCCTCGTCGACGACGACGAAGGCATTGTTCAGGGTGCGGCCGCGCATGTAGCCGATGGGGGCGATCTCGATCAGGCCCTCGGCCATCAGGGCCCCGACCCGCTTCATCGACAGCCGGTCCGACAGGGCGTCGTAGAGGGGGCGCAGATAGGGGGCCAGCTTGTCCTCCATGGCGCCGGGCAAAAAGCCGATCGATTCGCCCGCCTCGACCGCCGGACGGCTCAGCACGATGCGGCCGACCTTGCCGGCCTCCAGGGCCTCGACCGCCTTGGCGACGGCCAGATAGGTCTTGCCCGTGCCTGCCGGGCCCAGCGCCAGCGTCAGGTTGTGGGTATCGACGGCGTTCAGCAGCGCCGCCTGGCCCTCGGACTTGGGCTTGAGCGTCTTGAGATAGCCCTGCTCGCGGTCGTCGTTGGAGGGGTGGGGCGACCAGCCGCTCCGGCCGTTGGTGGTGGGGAGCCGACGGACCTTGGAATCCTGTCCGTAGTCGGGGCCGTCGAAGGCGCCTCCATCACGGGATTGACGCTTCAGGGCGGCGCGCTTGGTCATGGCAGGCTCCGAGACAAAGAAAAAGGCGACACCGGAACGGCATCGCCTCGAACGAGGGTGGGGAGGGAGAAGGAGGCGAAGCCACGCCGTCCGGGGTCGGTGATGTATCCCACATCCAGCGGGAAGACCCGCCGCATACCCGAACGCGTCACGCACGCTCTCCTGGGCTCTGACCGGACCGGGCTTGATCCGGCTTCGGATCCGGGGCGGAAATGACCCCCTCGAATCGCATCAACACCTTGATGCTAACGTGGTTTACGAAGGCTTAAAGGCCCAATCGGGTCCAGATGAGATGAGGGTTTGATGACAGTCTATTCGCTGGCGGACAAGAAACCGCAGTTGCCACCCGAGGGCGAATACTGGATCGCGCCCAATGCGGTGGTGGTCGGCGACGTGACGCTGAAGCCCGGGGCCAGCGTCTGGTTCGGGGCGGTGGTGCGGGGCGACAACGACCCCATCGTGATCGGCGAGAACACCAACATCCAGGACGGCAGCGTGCTGCACTCGGACCCGGGCGAGCCCCTGATCATCGGCGACAAGGTGACGGTCGGGCACATGGCGATGCTGCACAGCTGCACCATCGGCGACAACACGCTGATCGGCATCGGGGCGGTGGTGCTGGGCCGCGCCGTGATCGGGAGGAACTGCCTGATCGGCGCCAACGCCCTGATCACGGAAGGCAGGGTGATCCCGGACGGCTCGCTGGTCATGGGCCAGCCCGGCAAGGTGGTGCGGATGCTGGAACCCGGACAGATCGCGGCGCTGGAGGCCTCTGCCGAGCATTATGTGCAGAACTGGAAGCGGTATGCGGCGGGGCTGACGCCCGGTGCCTAACGTAAAGTTCATTTTACACCTCCCATCGGCGCGATAAGAAATCCGCGACCTGCGGGGGGACCGTTCGGTCGTCACGCAACGCCTCATGACCGGAGCCATCATGATCAAGACCCGCCGCCTGCTGCTCGCCGCCGCCTCCGGCCTGGCCCTGCTGACCGGGGCCATGCCCGCCCTTTCGCAGGAAACGGCGTCCGATCCGTGGCCCCAGGCGACCAGCGACATTCCCGCCGACAGCAATGTCCGCTTCGGCACCCTGCCCAACGGCATGCGCTATGCGATCTTGAGGAACGCCACCCCGCCGGGACAGGCCAGCTTGCGTCTGCGCATCGACGCCGGCTCGCTGATGGAGGACGAGACCCAGCTGGGGCTCGCCCACTTCATGGAGCATATGGCGTTCAACGGCACGACGAACATTCCCGAGAACGAGCTGCTGCGGATCCTGGAGCGTCTGGGACTGGCGTTCGGGGCCGACACCAACGCGGCGACGGGCTTCGACCAGACCTTCTATCAACTGGAACTGCCGCGCACGAACGACGAGACGGTCGATACGGCGCTGCGGATCATGCGCGAACAGGTGTCCGAGGCTCTGATGGCGCCCGAGGCCATCGACGAAGAGCGCGGCGTCATCGTCGGCGAGGAGCGGACCCGCAACACGCCGCAGCTGCGCTCGCTGAAGGCCCAGCTGGCGCTGCTGGCCCCCGGTCAGCGCATCGCCGACCGCTTCCCCATCGGCGACCTTGAGATCATCCGCAACGCGCCGCGCGATCGCTTCGTGGCCTTCTACGACGCCTATTACCGCCCCAGCCGGGCGACCATGCTGGCGGTCGGCGACTTCGACGTCGATGTCATGGAAGGCAAGATCCGGTCGGCCTTCGAAAGCTGGGAGCCCCGCGCGCCCGACGGACCCGAGCCCGATCTGGGCACCGTGGCTCCGCGCGAGCCGGAGACCCGTATCCTGGTGGAGCCCGGCATCCAGTCTTCGGTCCAGCTGAACTGGACCCGCGCGCCGGACCTCGATCCCGACACGATGGCGGAGCGGCGGTCGCGCACCCTGAGAAGCCTGGGTCTGGCGGTCCTGAACCGCCGTCTGGGCGAACTGGCCCGCGCCGACAACCCGCCCTTCATCGGGGCCGGAGGGGTGGCCCAGACCGTGGCCGACAGTCTCGACATCGGCAGCGTCTCGGCGGCCTTCAATCCCGGCGGACTGCAGCGCGCGCTGGAGACCATCGAACAGGAGACGCGTCGTCTGGCCGAGTTCGGCGTGACCCCGGCCGAGCTGCAGCGCGAGATCACCGACAACCGCACCGCCCTGGAGAACGCCGTCGCGGCGGCGGCGACGCGCACGACGCCCGCCCTGGTCAACGGACTGCTGAACGCGACCAACGACGACCGGGTCTTTGCCTCTCCACAGACGAACCTCGAGCTGTTCAACGCCACCGTCGACGGACTGAGCCCCGAGGCCGTGAACGCGGCGGTGCGCGAAACCTTCTCGGGCGGAGGTCCCCTGGCGCTGGTCGTCACGCCGGAAGCCATCGAAGGCGGCGAGGCGGCGGTCACCGCCATGCTGGAGGCCTCGCAGGCGACGCCGGTCACGGCGCGCGCCGAGACCGCGGCGCTGGCCTGGCCCTATGCCGATTTCGGCGCGGCGGCCCAGCCGACCGAGGTCCGCGAGATCGCCGAGATCGGCGCGACCGTGGTGACCTTCCCCAACGGCACCCGCCTGACCATCAAGCCGACCGAGTTCCGCGACGAGCAGATCCTGGTCAGCGTCACGACGGGTCTGGGCGAGCTGGGCCTGCCTCTGGACCGGCCCGATCCGCAGTCGCTGTCGAGCTTCACCTTCGCGGCGGGTGGCCTGGGGCAGCTGACGCTGGATCAGGTGAACCAGGTCCTGTCGGGCCGCATCTATTCGGCCAACTATGCGCTGGAGGGCGACGGCTATCGGCTGAGCGGGGCCACCCGTCCGGCCGACCTGGGGCTGCAGATGCAGGTCCTGGCGGCCTATCTGACCGACCCCGGTCTGAGGCCCGCCCCGTTCGAGCAGATCAAGGCGCTGTTCCCGCAGATCATCGCCCAGCAGTCGGCGACGCCGGCCGGTGCCTTCGCCATCCAGTCGTCGGGCCTGCTGGCCTCCGGCGATCCGCGTCAGACCTTCCCCAGCGCCGAGGACGTCGCGGGCTGGACCAACGATCAGCTGAAAGCCGGCGTCATCGCGGGCCTGGCCCAGGGGCCGATCGACGTCACCGTGGTCGGCGACACGACGGTGGAGGCCGCCATCGCGGCGGTGGCCTCGACCTTCGGAGCCCTGCCGGCCCGGGGCGAGGCCCCCACGCCCGCGGCCGGAGCGGACGTGCTGAGGTTCCCGGCCGGCACGCCCGAGCCCGTGCGTCTGGTCCACGCCGGTCCGGCCGAACAGGCTCTGGCCTATGTGGCCTGGCCCACCACGGACGCCATCGGGGACCGCACGGAGTCGCGCCAGGTCACCCTGCTGGCCGCCGTCATCGAGCTGCGCGTGCTGGATCGCATCCGCGAGGAACTGGCCATCGCCTATTCGCCCAGCGTGGGATCGTCCGCGTCGAACGACTATGAAGGCTATGGTTCCGTGTTCACGACGGCGCAGGTGACGCCCGAGAACCGCGCAGTCTTCTTCACCGAGATGGATGCGATCGCCGCGTCCCTGCGCGACACGCCGGTCAGCGACGACGAACTGACCCGGGCCCGGGGGCCGGTGGTCGAGGCCCTGCGCCGCTCGCAGGCCGGCAACGAATACTGGATCGCCCAGCTGGGAGAGGTCGACACCGATCCGTCGGCCGTCGGCGAGATCACGGGCCATATCGCCGATCTGGAGGCCGTCACTCCGGCCGACATCCAGGCCCTGGCGCAACGCTATCTCGACCCCGCCAAGGCCTGGCGGGCCACCGTGGTGGCGCCCAGCGTTCAGTAGATCGAAAAAGGCCCCGGGGCTTTCGCTCCGGGGCCAAGTCTACTCAGGATCGCCGGCGATGACCGACGGTCTCAATCTAGAAGACCCGCGCTTTTTGCAGGCTGAACGGGGCGTTGTCCGGCGTTCACGTCGGGACGGCGATCAGAACACCCGGCCGCCGACCCCGCCGTCCAGCATGATGGAGGCGCCGGTGATCGAGGCGCCCTGGGCCATGACCGTTTCCTCGCGGTATTCGGTGTAGACCTCCTCGCGGATCCAGGTGACGACCTTGATGCCGGCCCCGTAGCGGCGCAGCAGCGAGCGTTCGTTGCAGTCGCGCTCGGGCCGCTGCACCCGGCAGGTCAGGCCGCCGGCGCGGTCGCGCCACAGGGCCTCGCCCTTCTGGCAATAGAAGCTCTCGCCGTGGTCGAACGAGACCTGGCCCAGCCATTCGGCCCAGGTGATCTGAAGCCGGGTCCCGGCGATGCAGCGATAGAGCTCGCCCTCATAGCCGTCGTGGATGTCGCGGTCGGGGATGACCTGGGCGGCGGCGTGGGGGCTGCCGCGATCGTCGATGCAGAAGGCCTGGATGACCACGCGCTTTTCCCAGCGACGACGCGCCTCATAGGGCACGCGGATGACCTGGGCCACGGCCCCGGCCTCGACCGTCAGGCCCTGGATGACCGTGGGATAGGGCTGTTCGACGCTGACATAGGCCGAGCCGCCCCCGCCGCCGCGCAGATTGCCATAGCCGCCGACGCGGGCGTTGATGCCGGCGCGCGCGGCCGCCGAGGCGTTGGCGTTGGCGTTCGCATTGACGTTGACGTTCACGTTGATGTCGCCGCCCGGGGGCGGATAGTCCGGCGGGCCGGGATGCTCGCAACAGTCCGGCGGCGGCGGGGGAGGCGGTGGCGGCGGGGGCGGCGGCTCGCAGCAGGGCGGCGGCGGCGGCTGGCAGCCCGAGCTGCACTGGGCCGCGCCGGTGTTGGCCAGGCCGAAGAAGGCGAAGGCCCCCACGGCGGCCGGCAGCCAGATCTTGATCCGCACCCGCATGGGCTGGGCTCCTGAAAACGTCGCTTGCGGCCCACGCGGACCGATACAGCCTGACATCTGGCAGGAAAGGTCTTGCGTTTCCGTTGCCGAGGTCCGTCGGGGCGGCGGCTCGGGCCTTGCGCGGGACGGGGCGGAGTTTCGCCCCATGTTTCATTCCGGCACGCAGAGCCTGATCGACCGCTGGGCGGCCCTGCCGAGGGCCGGGGGCGTTCCCCTGCGCGCCGAGCTGGAGCCGATGACCTTCGGCCGGCTGGTGCCCCAGCTGTTCAGCGCGGACCGCACGGCCGAGGGCGCGACGTTCCGTCTGGCGGGCGCCTGGATCGAGACCCTGCACGGGCGATCGATGCGGAGCGTGCCGTGGCTGGAGCTGTGGGCGCCCGACAGCCGGCCCCTGGTCGCCGCCGCCATCGTCCAGACGGTGCGCGAGGCCCGGCCGGTGGTGATGGTGGCCGAGGCGGCGCGCCTGAGGGGCGTGCTGGAGATCGTGGTGGCCCCCCTGCGCGACGCAGAGGGGCGGCCGGACCGGTTGCTGGGGCTGTATCAGCCCGTGGCGGACCAGGAGCGGCGGCGCGAGGCCGTGGGGCCGCTGACCGCGCGGCTGTCCGTCGGGGTGGGCGTGCCCAACCGCCCGGCCCTGACCCTGGCGTCGCTGGACGGCCGCCGGATCGCGTGAGGGTTCGGCTTCCGCGCGGAGCGTTGGATCAGCGGTGCGTGTCCCACCACCGCACGGCGTCGGCGTCGCGGGCGCTGAGGTCGGGGTATTCCTTATCGTCGCCTACGGTCCCGTCGCGACGCCATGATCGGGCGCACTTGGCGAACGACGCCTTGTCTATCCGGGCCCAGACCCCAGGGACGTTCGCAAGGGTCACGGTGTTCGCACCCTCTTTGAACTCAGCGAAGGCGTGCTGATCCTGCATGCTCGGACTCAGGCCCTCGTGAAGAACGGCAGTGCTGGTTCGAAACACCTCAGCAGCAAACTCATTGACCGGCATTCCAGCCTGTTCCGCGAGCACATTGAACGCGAAATAGTAGGGGTGGTCCAAAACGACGACTGGCGCAGCATCGAGTGCCCCCCCGATGTTCTTGTGGGCGCGTTCGATCTCAAGCCCGTGGTTTACAACGCGGAGCGCATCGTTGATGGCCCTCCACTTCGTCGCTCCTTGGCCGTCACACCACTCCGCCGGCGTCTCCGGGATCACCCGCGCGCAGTTCGTGCCGCCGTCCGGATACCGCGTCGTCCAGGCCTCTTCCATCGTGAAGGGCGTCAGGGGAGCCAGCCAGGCGGTGAGGCGCAGGAAGACCTCGTGCATCACTGTGCGGGCGGCGCGGCGGCGGATCGCATCGGGGCGGTCGCAGTAGAGGCTGTCCTTGCGGATATCAAAATACAGCGCCGACAGATCGCCCGAGCAGAACTCCAGCACCGGGCGGACGACATCCTGGAAGCGGTAGGTGTCGTAGGCCGTGCGGACCTGGCCATCCAGTTCCCATAGCCGGTGCAGGATGAACCGCTCCAGCGGTGCCATGTCGGCATAGTCGACGCGCTCGGCCTCGTCGAAGTCGCTGAGGGCGCCCAACAGGTAGCGGACGGTGTTCCGAAGCTTGCGATAGGCATCGACCGTGGTCTGCAGGATCTGCTTTCCGATCCGCTGGTCCTCGGCATAGTCCACCAGGGCGACCCAGAGGCGCAGGATGTCGGCGCCGCTCTCCTTGATGACCGTGGCCGGATCGACGGTGTTGCCCCTGGACTTGGACATCTTCTCGCCGTTCTCGTCCTGGGTGAACCCGTGGGTGAGGACGGCCTTGTAGGGGGCCCGGCCGCGCGTGCCGGAGCCCTCCAGCAGGTTGGACTGGAACCAGCCGCGATGCTGGTCCGAGCCTTCCAGATATAGGTCCGCCGGCCAGTGCGACGGGCGATCGCCGGTGTAGCCGTGCTCGGGCGTCCGGGGCTCCAGCGCGAAGGCGTGGGTGCAGCCCGAGTCGAACCAGACGTCCAGGATGTCCTGGACCTTTTCGTAGTTGGCCGGGTCGTGCAGGCCCAGGAACTCCGCGTCGGGCGTCTCGAACCAGGCGTCGGCTCCGCCCGCCTCGACAGCGGCGACGATCCGGGCGTCGACCTCGGGGTCGTGCAGGGGGTGGCCGGTGTGCTTGTCGACGAACATGGCCAGGGGCGTGCCCCAGGCCCGCTGGCGGCTGACCAGCCAGTCGGGGCGACCCTCGACCATGGACCGGATGCGGTTCTTGCCCGCCGCCGGGTGGAAGGCGGTCTGGTCGATGGACTTGAGCGCGATCTCGCGCAGGGTCTCGCCCGAACCGTGGTCCAGCGCCGTATCCATGCGGATGAACCACTGGGGGGTGTTCCTGAAGATCACCGGGGCCCGCGAGCGCCAGCTCATCGGATAGGAGTGCTCCAGCCGGCCGCGCGCCAGCAAGGTGCCGGCCTCGATCAGCTTTTCGGTGACCGCGCCGTTGGCCGGGCCGAACTTGCCGGTCTTCTTGCCCTCGGTCTCCAGGATCTTGAGGCCCGCGAACAGGGGCACGCCGGGATAGTAGGCCCCGTCCTGGTCGACGGTGTCGGGCACCTCGTGATGTCCGTGGGCGCGCCAGACCTCATAGTCGTCGGCCCCGTGACCGGGGGCGGTGTGGACGAAGCCGGTGCCCGCGTCGTCGGTGACGTGGTCCCCGTCCAGAAGCGGCACGTTGAAGCGGTAGCCGTCGTCCAGCTCGGCCAGGGGGTGGGCGCAGACCAGGCCTGCCGGATCAATGTCGTCGAGGCGGGTGAAGGTGGCGACCTTGGCCGCCTTCATCACGTCCTCGGCCAGCTTGTCGGCCAGGATCAGGCGGTCGCCGGCTCTGGCCCAGGGCTGGAACTCCAGGTCCTGTTCGATCGACTGAACCTCATAAAGGCCATAGGCGATCTCGGGGCCGAAGCTGATCGCCCGGTTGGCCGGGATGGTCCAGGGGGTGGTGGTCCAGATCACCACGCTGGGCGTCGAATGGCGGAAGGCCAGAAGGTCATCCGGATGGTCGTCGGTGGCGGCGATGACCGGGAACTTGACCCAGATCGTGGGGCTGACGTGGTCGTGGTATTCGATCTCGGCGTCGGCGAGCGCCGTGCGCTCGACCGGGGACCACATGACGGGCTTGGAGCCGCGATACAGCTGGCCGGAGTTCTTGAACTTATGGAACTCGCGGACGATCGCCGCCTCGGTGCCGAAGTCCATGGTGGCGTAGCGATTGCCGAAGTCGCCGGTGATGCCCAGGCGCTTGAACTGGGCCGCCTGGACGTCGATCCAGCCGGCGGCGTAGTCGCGGCAGGCGGCGCGGAACTCGGCCTTGGAGACCTCGTCCTTGCGACGGCCCTTGGCGCGGTACTGTTCCTCGATCTTCCACTCGATCGGCAGGCCGTGACAGTCCCAGCCGGGGACGTAGTCGACGTCGTAGCCCAGCAGGAACCGCGACCGGACCACGAAGTCCTTCAGCGTCTTGTTCAGGGCATGGCCTATGTGGATGTCGCCGTTGGCGTAGGGCGGGCCATCGTGCAGCACATAGAGCGGCGCGTCCTGCTTCTGCCGCTCGGCGCGCAGGCGGCCATACAGGTCGCCCCACTGCTCGAGGATCAGCGGCTCCTTCTGCGGCAGGCCGCCGCGCATCGGAAACGGCGTCTCGGGCAGGAAGACGGTCTCGCGATAATCGCGGCCGGCAGGAGCGGAATCGGACGGGGCGTCGGACATGGTCTGTCTCGGAAAATCGTTGGACGGTCGGCGTGGGAACGGACCCGGTCGGCGTGGGGGCTGAGCGCCCCGCCTTACGCCGCCGGGCCGCTAATCCGGATCGTGATGACCGAGCGCCCTTGCATAGGGGCGGTCCTATCAGGGCCGGGGGGCTGGGAAAAGCGGCGCGTTCGGCTAACCTCCGCTTCGACTGGCGTTCGAGGGGGACGCCGATGGGGGAAACTGTCCATGCGTGTGCTGATGTCGCTGACCGCCGTGGCCGCCTGCGTGACCATGGCCGCCTGTTCGCCCGCTGAAGAGGCCGCGCCCGCCGAGGGTGCAGAGGCCGTCGCGTCGGCGTCCGCCGGCGTGCCGCCGATCGACAACGGCCCGGTCACGCGCGACCAGATCTACGCCGCCGCCGCCGAGGGGCCGGAGCCCTTCGTCCGCGCCATCTTCGCTCAGTACGTCGCCGGAGGTCCCCAGGGCGATCCGCCCGCGCCCGGCCAGGACCCGATCTTCTCGCGCACGATGAACGCCCTGATCGGCGACGACTTCCGCGCCGCCAACGGCGAGGTCCCGACCCTGAACTATGACCCCTTCTGCCAGTGCCAGGATCAGGAGGGCTTCGTGGTCAACTCCATGGCCACAGCCCAGGGCGACGCCAATACCGCCCAGGCCTCGGTCGTCTTCACAAACTTGGGCGAGCAGAAGACGGCGACCCTGTTCCTCGTCCGGGAGGGGCCGAACTGGAAGGTCGACGACATCGAGATGGGCATGACCTCGCTGAAAGACACCCTGATGGCCGAGGCCGAGGCGCGGGGCTGACGCCTCAGGCGTGGGCGGCCAGCGCCGCGCGCGCCGCCGAGGCGTCCGCGTCGATCTGGACCTTGAGGGCGTCGAGGCCGTCGAAGGTCATTTCGCCCCGCAGCCGCTCGATCAGCCGGGTTTCGACGACCTGGCCATAGAGGTCGCCCGAGAAATCGAACAGCCAGACCTCCAGCAGGGGTTCGGGGGTCTCGAACATGGGGCGGACGCCCAGGTTGGCGACACCGTCGATGACGCGGCCGTCGGGCAGGCGGGTTCGGGTGGCGAAGACGCCGTAGGCGGGGCGCATATAGTCGCCCATGCGGACGTTGGCGGTCGGCACGCCGATGGTGCGGCCGCGCTTGTCGCCGTGAACCACCTCGCCCTCGATGGCGAAGGGGCGGCCCAGGATGCGCGCGGCGCGGGTCATGTCGCCGGCGGCGAGCGCCTCTCGCACCGCGCTGGACGACAGCTTCAGCCCGCCCCGGTCGTCGACACGCTGGGTCACCGAGACGGAGAAGTCGAGGTCGCGTCCTATGCGGGTCAGGGCCTCGGGCGAGCCGGTCCGGCCCTTGCCATAGGTGAAGTCGAAGCCGACGGCGGCATGGCGCAGTCCGAGGCCGGATGAAAGGACATCACGGGCGAAGGCCGCGTCGGTCATGGCCGCCATCCCGGCGTCGAAGGGCAGGAGGTGCAGGCGGTCGACGCCCTGGTCTTCGAGGGCGCGCGCCATCTGGGCGGTGGTCATCAGCCGGAACGGCGCGGCCTCGGGCTGGAACCAGCGGCGGGGATGGGGCTCGAAGCTGACGACGGCGAGGGGGGCGGACAGGCGCTGGGCCGCCTCGCGCGCCGCGCCGATCACCGCCTGATGGCCCCGGTGAACGCCGTCGAAGGCCCCGACGGCGGCGGCGGCTCCGCGCCGGTCGAGCGGCAGGTCGCGCCAGCCGTGGACGATCTGGATCGGCACGACCCCCGGTCAGTCCCTGGCCGGGCGACGCCGGCGGGGCACGCGGACGATGGCCTCGCCGCCCATGATGAGCTCGCCGCCGACATAGCCTTCGGTGTGCAGGGTGACGCGGGCGGATTCGGCGTCGACGGCGGCGACCGTGATGCGGGCCTGGACCACGTCGCCGATGCGGACCGGCTTGTGGAAGGCCAGGCTCTGGCTGAGGTAGATGGCCCCCGCGCCGGGGAGGATTGTGCCGACCACGGCCGAGCCGAATGACGCGCTGAGCAGGCCGTGGGCGATCCGGCCGCGATAGGCGGTCCTGGAGGCGAAGGCCTCGTCCATGTGCACGGGATTGAAGTCGTCCGACGCCTCGGCGAACTGCTGGATGCGCTCCTCGGTGATGATCACGTCCTTGATCGCCATCATGCCGGGCGACAGTTCTTCGAGGATATAGCCGCCCGAGGGGTGAGGTCCGGTGTTCATGGGCCGGTGTTAGCGGGGCGCTTCTGATTTGGCGAGGACTACCACATGAGCTCCAGCGCGACGTAGCGGGCGTAGGTGGTCTCAGCGGTGAGCAGGGCGGCGGCGCGTTCAGGGTCGAGGGCACCGTCGGGGCCGCGCGCGGCGTCGCCATGGATGCCCTGGGCGATGAACAGACAGTCCAGGGCCTGGGCGTTGGCCCCCATGACGTCCGTCACCACCCCGTCGCCGATGCACAGGACGCGCGACCGATCGACCGGGCGTCCCAGCAGCCGCTCGGCCTCGGTCAGGGCCAGGGCGTAGATCGGGCCGAACGGCTTTCCGGCCATGGTCACCCGACCGCCGAGTTGTTCATAGAGATCGGCCAGCGATCCGCCGCAGTAGATGATCCGATCGCCGCGCTGGACGATGCGGTCGGGGTTGGCGCAGATCATCTCCAGGTCCCGGGCGGCGGCGGGGGTCAGGCGTTCGCGGTAGTCCTCGGGGGTCTCCGTCTCGTCGTCGATGGGGCCCGTCACCGAGAGGAAGGCGGCGTCGGCGGCGCCTTCCGCGCGGTCCAGAGGCAGTCCGTCATAGAGGGGCCAGTCGCGCTCCGGACCGATGATCCAGACCGGGCCCGGCGCGCGCCTGGCCAGCTCCGCCCGGGTGGCGTCGCCCGAGGTGACGAATGCCTGCCACGCGGCGCGCGGCACGCCGAGACGATCCAGTTGATCCACCACGTCATGGGCCGGGCGCGGCGAGTTGGAGATCAGCACGACCTGCCCGCCCTGCTCGCGGAACCGGATCAGGGCGTCGCAGGCCTCGGGCCAGCTTTCGCGCCCGTTGTGGATCACGCCCCAGACGTCGCAGAGCAGGACATCATAGTCGGCGGCGACGGCGGACAGGGCGGGGAGCGGATGGGGCAGGGTCATGGCGCGCTGACTAGCCCGACCCCGCCCCCGATCAAAGTCTAGTCGTTGCGATGAACCACGCCGCCGCGCATGACGAAGTCCATGTCTTCCAGCACCGTCACGTCGGCCAGGGGGTCGCCGTCGACGGCGATGATGTCGGCGGGCATGCCGGGCGCGATCCGGCCCGCCTCGTTCGACAGGCCGAGGTGTTCGGCGGCGACGACGGTGGCGGACTGGACGGCCTCCAGCGGGGTCATGCCGGCGCGGACCAGGAGCGCGAACTCCTGGGCGTTGTCGCCGTGGGCCGAGACGCCGGAATCGGTGCCGAAGGCGATGCGGACGCCGCCGGCGTGGGCGCGCGCGGCCATGTCCACCATCTTGGGACCGACCTCCAGGGCCTTGGCGGTCTGGGCCGGGGTGAAGAAGTTGCCCGGGCTGGAGGCGATGCGGGCCACGAAGTCGCCGGCCAGAAGCGTTGGCACCAGATAGGCGTCGTTGTCGCGGAACAGGCGGATCGAGGCGTCGTCCAGATAGGTGCCGTGCTCGATCGAGTCGCCCCCTGCGCGCAGGAAGGCGTTGATGCCGTCCACGCCGTGGGCGTGGGCGGTGACGCGACGGCCCATGCGGTGGCCGACCTCGACGATGGCGGCCAGTTCGGCGTCGGTGAACTGCTGGGCCAGGCCCGCCGCGGTGTTGGACAGCACCCCGCCGGTCGCGGTGATCTTGATGACGTCGGCCCCGGCGCGGACCTGGGTACGGACCGCGCGCATGCAGTCCTCGGGGCCCGAGCAGATGCTCTCGCCCGAGAACAGATGCATGATCTCTTCGCTGTAGCCGTTCACGTCGCCGTGGCCGCCGTGGATCGAGACCGAGCTGCCCGAGGCGATGACGCGGGGGCCGGGCACCTGGCCGGCGGCGATGCCGTCGCGCAGAGCGAAGACGGCGTTGTTCGATCCGCCCAGGTCGGCGACGGTGGTGAAGCCGGCCATCAGGGTGCGGCGAGCGTACTGGGCCCCCAGGATGGCCCGGTCGGCCTCGCTCTCGGTCACGCCCATCAGGCGGGCGTTGGGATTTTGCTGGCTGGTCAGGTGGACGTGGCTGTCGATCAGGCCCGGCAGGACGAAATGCTGGCGTAGATCGACGACATTGCCTTCGCCCCCATCTCCTGAAACGAACCCGTCGCGGATTTCCGTCACCCTGCCGCCGACGATCACGAGAGTTTTATCGCGCAGCACAACGCCGGTCTCGGGGTCCGCCAACAGCCGCCCCGCCTGGACGAACACGGTTTCCCCGGCCTGGGGAATCGCCTGCGAGGGCGGGCTCTGTTGCGCCTGCGAAGCGCCGGCGACGGCGAGACTCGCGACGAGGGCGAGGGCAAAGGACTTCATGAACAACCTCCCGATAAGGGGCGGCACCATACTCCGCATCGGACTGTCGCCAAGCCTTCGCTTGAAGAGCCGGGCTGGTTTGTGAAACACCTAGCGGCTTCGGCATAACCGCAACGAGGGCGTCGCATGCGGCTATCGAGACGAGGCATCATCCTGGGCGGCTCGGCCATGCTGGCCGGTTGCGCTACCGCGAGCCCGCCGCCGCCGCCGATCACAGTGGCCGCGGTGACCCCGCCTCCTCCGCCGACCTATACCGCCGCCGTCCAGATCGTTCCGCCGCCCCTCGATCCGCAACGCCTGGTCCGCCCCGAGCTGATGAGCCGTGCCATGGCGGCGCTGGACATCCATCACGAGCGCCTGCCGCTGCGCGACCGGATGTATCTGGTCGATTTCCAGAAATTCTCCGGCGAGCAGCGCCTCTACGAAGTCGACCTGATCGGTGGACGGGTGACGGCGCTGCGGACCAGCCACGGACGGGGTTCCGATCCCGAGCATTCCGGCTTCGCCCGGCGCTTCTCCAACGAGCCCGAAAGCCACATGTCCTCGGTCGGGGCCTATGCCACGGCCGGGCCGAGCTGGGGCTCGCAACAGGGGCCCAACGTCCTGCTCGACGGGCTGGAGTATTCCAACAACCTGGCGCGCGACCGGGCGATCATCATCCACGGCGCGGACTATGCCGACCCCGAGTTCCTGGCGCGCGAGGGCAAGCTGGGACGGTCCTATGGCTGTTTCTCGACCGCCCACACCGATCTGCCGATGCTACGCGAGCGCATGGGCCACGGCCGGCTGCTGTTCGCGGCGGCCTAGAGAGTCTCATCCGGCATCTCTGACGGTCGCTTGACGTTTGTCCGTCATTGACGGATAACCGGGCTGTGGAAACGGTCATCGAGACCCGTGCCTTCGATCGGGCCGCCAGGGACGCCGGGATGACGGACGCCGAGCGGACCTCGGCCATTCTGACAATCGCCGCCGACCCCGAGGCCGGAGATTTGATCGTTGGAACGGGCGGATGCCGGAAGGTTCGGATCGCAGGTCGCGGCCACGGAAAATCAGGCGGCTACCGGGTGATCACCTTCTATACCTGTCCGGAAGGCGTCTATCTGCTGACCGTCTTCGGCAAGGGAGAGAAGGCCAGTCTGACGGGTGCCGAAAAGAACGCCCTGGCGCGGCTGACCACGGCCTTGAAAAGGTGAGGCGAGGAAGAAGACGATGAAGAGCGCATTTGACAAGATCGCAGAAGGCTTGGAGGAGGCGGTCGAGATCAAGGAGGGCCGGGCCGACCCCGGGACCTATCGCGTCCATGCCCCGGAGAAGGTGGACGTTAAGGCGATCCGGACGGCGCAAGGGCTGTCGCAAGCCGGTTTCGCCGCCCGCTACGGCCTGCCCAAGGCCACCATCGAGGAATGGGAGCAGAACCGACGTCAGCCGGACACCGGCAGTCGACTTCTGCTTCGTGTCATAGAACGCGAGCCTGAGGCCGTGGCGCGCGCCCTTGGAACCTGAGAGTCGGGTCGTCCCCTCACAATCGCGCCCCGACCGACCCCGCTTAAACCGCCGTTAACCACGCGGGCGGCAGTTTCTGCCTAGCGGGCGTGTCTGGATCCCCGCCAGTACTCGGGTGGGGCGCGTGGGCGGCTTTACGGCGGCGTTGCAGAGATTTGGGATCGGTCGCCTGGCCATGGTGCTGGGCGTCGGCGCGGGCGTGGCCGCGGCCCTGGTCGTCTTGATGATGCGGCTGGGTCAGGCTCCGGACGCCCTGCTGTATTCCAATCTGGACCTGCGCGAGGCCGGCGAGATCACCTCCTCGCTGGAACAGGCGGGCATCGCCTATTCGACGCGCGGCGACGGCTCCACCATCATGGTCAACCGCGATCAGGTCGGCGAGGCGCGGTTGATGCTGGCGGGACGGGGTCTCGTGACCTCGGGTTCGGTCGGCTACGAGATCTTCGACAACCAGTCGGTCATGGGCCAGACCGAGTTCCAGCAGCAGATCAGCGAGCAGCGCGCCCTCCAGGGAGAGCTGGCCCGCACCATCATGTCCATGCGCGGCATCTCGTCCGCCCGCGTCCAGATCGCCTTGCCGCGCCGCGAGCTGTTCCAGGCGGACGCGGCCGATCCCACCGCCGCTGTGGTGGTGGGGCTGAACGGCCGGGCGCTGTCGGTCGACCAGGTCCGGGCCATCCGCAACGTCGTCGCCTCGTCGGTGCCGAACCTGAAGCCGGGCAAGGTGACGGTCGTCGACGAGACCAACCAGACCCTGGCCGCCGCCGACGACGAGGAGGGCTTCAACTCCGCCACCGCGGAGGCCGCCAAGACCAGCACCGAGGCGCAGTTGCAGTCACGGATCAAGGACCTGGTCGAAGGGGTCGTGGGGCCTGGCGCGGCGCGGGTGCAGGTCACCGCCGACATCGAGATGAGCCGGTCCACGACCCAGGAGCAGCGGTTCGATCCGGACGGTCAGGTGGTGCGCTCGACCTCGACCAACGGCAGTCAGTCGCAGGACACCACGGGGGTCAACGACGGCGGGGCGACGGCGGCGAACAACATCCCCGGGGGCGAGGCTCCGGCGGAGACACCGCTGGGCTCGACCGAGACCGTCAACGGCGAGACCACCAACTACGAGATTTCGAACACCACCACCACCACGGTCAAGGAGCCGGGCGAGGTCAAGAAGCTGTCGGTCGCCGTCGCCGTGGACGGCAAGCTGACCCCGGCCGCCGAACCGGGCGGTGAGCCGACCTATGAGCCGCGCTCGGCCGAGGAGATCACCCAGATCGAGGACCTGGTGAAGGCCGCCATGGGCTTCGACGAGAGCCGGGGTGACCAGGTGCGGGTGACCAATGTCCGGTTCAACCGCGACGCCCTGGTGTCGGCGGGCGGGACCGACGGGGGCGATCCGCTGTTCAACTTCACCAAGAACGACATCATGCGCGGCGTCGAGCTGGCGGTGCTGTTGATCACGGGGCTGTTGCTGATCTTCTTCGTGCTGCGGCCGCTGATGAAGTCGGCCGCGGGCGGAGGCGCGGGCGTTCCCGCCCTGGCCGGAGCCGGCGGCGGCCAGGTGCCTGTGACGTCGCTGCAGACCACGGTGGTCGGCGGCCCGATGGGCCAGCTGGGTGGCCCGTCGGAGATGGAGCAGCGGCTCGACATCGCCCGCATCGAAGGACAGGTGAAGGCGTCGTCGGTGAAGAAGGTCGCGGACTTCGTGGAAAAGCACCCGGATGAATCGGCCTCGATCATCCGCAGTTGGGTCCACGAGGGCTGATGGCGGCCCGGATGGTCAGCAAGAAAGCCTCCGTCGACGACGCCAGGAAGCTGTCGGGGCCCGAGAAGGCCGCCGTCATCCTGCTGGCGCTGGGCGAGGACCACACGCGCCTGTGGCAGAGCCTGGACGACGACGAGGTCAAGGAAATCTCCCAGGCCATGGCCGCCTTGGGGACTGTCAGCGCGACCGTGGTCGAGGAACTGATGGTCGAGTTCGTCTCGGGCATGTCCGGCTCGGGCTCGGTGATGGGCAGCTTCGAGCAGACGCAGCGCCTCCTGGCGTCCTTCATGCCGGCCGAGCGGGTCGAAGGCCTGATGGAGGAGATCCGCGGCCCCGCCGGTCGCACCATGTGGGACAAGCTGGGCAATGTGAACGAGGCGGTTCTCGCCAACTATCTGAAGAACGAATACCCCCAGACCGTCGCGGTGGTCCTGTCGAAGGTGAAGCCGGACCACGCGGCGCGGGTGCTGACCAGCCTGCCCGAGGACTTCGCCCTGGAGTGCGTCCAGCGGATGCTGCGCATGGAGCCGGTGCAGCGAGAGATCCTGGACAAGATCGAACAAACGCTGAGGACCGAGTTCATGTCGAACCTGGCGCGCACGTCCAAGCGCGACAGCCACGAGATGATGGCCGACATCTTCAACAGCTTCGACCGCCAGACCGAGGCGCGGTTCATCGGCGCCCTGGAAGAGCGCAACCGCGAGAGCGCCGAACGCATCCGGGCACTGATGTTCGTCTTCGAGGACCTGAACAAGCTGGATCCGGGCGGGGTCCAGACCCTGTTGCGGGCGGTCGAGAAGGACTCCCTGGCGCTGGCGCTGAAGGGGGCGTCGGAGCCGCTGCGCGAGATGTTCTTCACCAACATGTCCGAGCGTGCGTCCAAGATCATGCGCGAGGACATGGAATCGATGGGGCCCGTCCGGCTGAAGGACGTCGACACCGCCCAGATGGCCATGGTCACCGTGGCCAAGGACCTGGCGGCGCGCGGCGAGATCATGCTGGCCGGCGCGTCCGGCGACGACGAGCTGATCTACTGACATGACCCAGTCCGCCCCCATCGCCAGCCGTCCCTTCGCCTTCGACACCGAGTTCGACGACGCGGGCACGGTCGTGCGGGCCTCGAGCTTCCGACCGACCAAGCGCGCCTATATGCCGGCCGAGGTCGAGGCTCTGGTGGCCCAGGCCCGGCTGGAGGCGCGCGAGGCGGCCCTGGCCGAGACCGCCAGCATCCAGGCCATGGCGATCGCCGCTCTCGGCCAGGCCATGACGACGGCCGTGCCTGCCCTGAACCAGGTCGCCCAGACGCATCGCGAGCATGCCGCCGAACTGGCCCTGACGGCCGCGCGCGTGATCGCCGCCGCCGCCCTGGACCGGCTGCCGCTGGGGCCGCTGCAGTCGGCGCTTGAGACCCTGGGCCAGGAGATCGACGCCTCGCCGCGCCTGGTCGTGCGGGCCTCGGGCCTGGACGAGGCGACGCGCGCCGCGATCGAGGCCGTGGCGACCGACGCCGGGTTTTCGGGCCTGGTGTCGTTCCGCGACGATCCCGCCATGGCGGTCGCGGCCTTCGCCCTGGAATGGGCCGACGGGCGCGCGGATTTCGACCCCGCCGCCGCCGCCGATCGCATCTCCACCGTCCTGACCTCGGCCCTCGCGTCCGAGGCGGGTCATGCCGAATCCGTTTCCCCTGGGAGTGATTTCTGATGGCCGACGACCTCGCCCTGGAAGAGTTTCCGGAGTCCACCGCCCTGGCCACGATCGACGAGGCCGGGGACAAGTCGGCGCTCGACCTGGCCCCCGTTTTCGACGTGCCGGTCAACATCTCCGCCGTCCTGGGCAAGGCCCACATGACGGTGGCCCAGCTGCTGAAGCTCAATCGCGGATCGGTGCTGGAACTGGACCGAAAGGTCGGCGAGGCCATCGACATCTTCGTCAACAACCGCCTGGTCGCGCGCGGGGAGGTCGTCGTCGTCGAGGACCGCCTGGGCGTGACCATGACGGAAATCATCAAGACCGAGGACCAGGCCGCCTAAGGCCCGGTGCTCCAGTAGGTTAGAGGAGAAGACCCATGCGGCTTCTGGTGGTGGGACGGCTTTCGGGCCAGCTCGCGGCGGCGGTGAAGATGGCCATGGCGCACGGCGCCAAGGTCAATCACGTCGAGCGCACAGACCAGGCGACGGAGCAACTGCGTCGCGGGCAGGGGGCCGACCTTCTTATGGTCGATTATAACCTGGACATCGCCGGGCTGATCGCGGCCAACGAGCTGGAGCGGATTTTCGTGCCGGTGGTCGCCTGCGGCGTCGACAACGACGCGGACAAGGCCGCCGCCGCCATCCGGGCCGGGGCCAAGGAGTTCATCCCCCTGCCGCCCGAGGCCGATCTGATCGCGGCGGTGCTGGCGGCGGTGGCCGACGACGAGCGGCCGATGATCTCGGCCGATCCGGCGATGAAGGCGGTGACGCAGCTGGCCGACCAGGTCGCACGGTCCGAAGCCTCCATCCTGATCACCGGCGAGAGCGGCGTCGGCAAGGAGGTGATGGCCCGCTACCTCCACGCCAACTCCAAGCGCGCGGAGCGGCCGTTCATCAGCGTCAACTGCGCCGCCATCCCGGACAACCTGCTGGAATCCGAACTGTTCGGTCACGAGAAGGGGGCCTTCACCGGCGCCGTGGCCCGCCGCATCGGCAAGTTCGAGGAGGCCGACGGCGGCACCCTGCTGCTGGACGAAATCTCGGAGATGGACGCCCGGCTGCAGGCCAAGCTGCTGCGCGCCATCCAGGAGCGGATCATCGACCGTGTGGGCGGGACCAAGCCGGTGCCGGTCAACATCCGCATCATCGCCACCTCCAACCGCGACCTGGCCCGTGCGGTCAGCGAGGGGACGTTCCGCGAGGACCTGCTGTATCGGCTGAACGTCGTGAACCTGCGCCTGCCCAGCCTGCGCGAGCGGCCGGGCGACATCGCGGTGCTGGCCGATCACTTCGTCAGGAAATACGCCGCCGCCAACGGCGTGCCGGTTCGGGCGATCTCCGCCGATGCTCGCCGCGCGCTGGCGGCTCACCGCTGGCCGGGCAATGTGCGCGAGCTGGAGAACGCCATGCACCGGGCCGTCCTGCTGGCGGTCGGGCCCGAGATCGACGTCGAGGCCATTCGCCTGCCGGATGGTCAGCCGCTCAGCGGCGCCATCGGCGGGTTGTCGGACACGGGTCCGGCGGCGCGGGCGGCTCAGACGGCGGACGCGGTGAGCCGGGCCTATGTCGGTCAGACCGTGGCCCAGATGGAGAAGTCGCTGATCCTGGATACCCTCAGCCACTGCTTCGGCAACCGGACGCACGCGGCCAACATCCTGGGCATCTCGATCCGGACACTGCGGAACAAGCTGAACGAATACGCCGACGAGGGCACGCCGATCATGGCCCCCCAGACGGGCGTGGCGGGCGCGGGCTACGGCGCGAGCGCGGCG
>NZ_JBEGDD010000015.1:0-51654 GCF_040195595.1 Brevundimonas aurifodinae | reverse complement strand
GACGCGCTGACTCGCTCCGACCTCACGCTGGTGCCAGCGTCGACGGTGGGATCAGCTTGGCCAGTTTGCGTAGGTTCTGGGCCGTCGCTGCGAGGAGGAACTCGTCTTTGGCGCCGTTGGGCCCTCTGAGGCGCAGGCGATCCAGCTTCAGGATGCGCTTGAGGTGGGCGAAGAGCATCTCGACCTTCTTCCGCTCACGCCTGGAGACGACGTAGGCGTCGGTCTTGGCGATGTCGCGGGCGAAGTCCCGTGCGCCCTCATGGATGGAGCGGGTCACCTTGCGCATCGGGGTGTTTGGGCAGCAGCGGGACTTGAGGGTGCAGGCCTGACAGTCGGCCTTGCTGGCGCGGTAGCGCAGCGTGTCGTCAGGTGGCGCACCCGTTCGCGGCGTCGAGAAGGTCCGGCGCCCATGCACGAGGGTCTTGCCGCCCGGGCAACGGTACAGGTCCGCGCCGTGGTCGTAGACGAAGTCGCTGCGCGAGAAGGTGCCGTCGATCCGTTCGGATTTGTCGATCACTGGAATGTGGGGCTCGATCCCCTGGTCGTGGACCAGCCAGTCGAGCATCTCCGCTGATCCATATGCGCTGTCGGCTGCCAGCCGCGCAGGCCACAGGTCATGATCCTCGCGTGCTCGCTCGATCATGGTGCGGGCCGCCGTCAACTCGGCTTGCCGCACCGCCGTGGACGGCTCGACGTCGACGATGATCGCGTGGTCCAGATCGATCAGGTAGTTGGTCGCATAGGCGAAGAAGGCCAGGCCCTTGTTCGCCCCGGTCCAGCGCGAAGCAGGGTCTGCCGGGGAGATGAACTTGGGCGTCACCGGCGTGGCTCCGCCGAAGGCCGCATCGTCCAGCACGGCCAGATACTCGTCGATGGCACGGCTGGTGGCCTCGGGCGGCAGACCCTCTTCACCGGGCACGCACCGCTGGCGATTGCAGTCGGCCTTGATCAGGCTGGCATCGACCGCAAAGCCCTCGCCGCCCACGAGGCCCTCGGCGATACAGCGGCGCAGCACCGTCGCGAACAGCTCGCGAAGCAGGTCGCTCTCGCGGAAGCGACCGTGGCGGTTCTTGGAGAAGGTCGAATGATCCGGCACGTCGCCGTCCAGACCCAGGCGGCAAAACCAGCGATAGGCCAGGTTGAGGTGTACCTCCTCGCAAAGCCGACGCTCGGACCGAATGCCGAAGCAGTAGCCCACCAGCAGCATCCGGATCAGCAGTTCCGGATCGACCGATGGCCGGCCGATGGTGCTGTAGAACGGCGCAAGATGCGCCCTCAGCCCATCCAGCTCCACGAAGCGGTCGATGGCCCGCAGCAAGTGGTCGCCTGGCACGTGCCGATCCAGCGAAAACTCATAGAACAGGGCCGATTGATCGACCCGCCGTTCGCCCATCATCACTGCACCTCTGGCCTCAACGACCTGAGTGAATCAGCGCATCGCCCTCATGCCAATTGCTGCGGGCCGCCTTTTTCAACGAAATCGGTCGAAAGACGACCCTCCCATCAGGCCGAAAGGCCGCCACGGCCAGCGAGAGCCTCAAGCCGACATCGGAATATGCGCTAACACTGGCGGCCCTTGCCAGACAGGCCCGTGGCCGAGGTTTGAGCACGGCCAGAACCGTTTAGTCGGCACTCGACCCCGTCGATATCGATGCTTGGTCAAGCTGTTTCCACGACGGGTCTCAGCCGGTCTGCGCCCGGAAGATATTCGGTCCTAGGAGCCCTCCTGGGATTCGGAAGACCACCCCCTTTGTCTAGGCACGGGCGAGAACTCGGCTGACCTGAGTAGCACTCCACGCGGTGCTGCCCGATGGCGTCCTAATCCCCCTGGCCTCTAGCGAGCCGGCGATGTCACGAAGAGATATTGCCCCGGCTCGCTTCGCAGCTTCGATGTAAGTAAGGACATCGTGTGCGGTCGTATCGGCCCGGGTCTGACGGGCCAGGGTGGCAGCTCGGGCGGTTTCGTGGTTGCCGCGGCGAAGGGAAGGATTTCCCAGCCGTGTTCCCCGTTCCTTGGCTGCTGCCAGGGCCGCTTTTGTGCGCTGGCTGATCAATCCAGCTTCCAATTCGGCAACGGCCGCAAGTTGGGTGAGCATGAACTTCCCAACGGGCCCAGGAGGCACGGAGGGCATGTCGCAGAAGATAACGCCGGCATCTCCAGCGCCTTCGACGACGGTGAGCAGGAAGCGAGCGTTTCGCGCCAGCCGGTCGAGCTTCGCTATCAGGAGAACGGCCCGCTCCGATCGACAAGCTGCCAACGCTGCCGCCAGCTGGGGTCGGTCATTTCGCTTGCCGCTTTCAACTTCGACGTATTGGCCGACGATCAGTCCGCCGTGGTCGGCCGCGTATTTTGAAACGGTTTCAAATTGCGCTTCCAAGCCCAGGCCAGACCGACCCTGCTTGTCGGTGCTGACACGGGCGTAGACGATGAACCTGGTTTCACTGGACATGTTACGTTTCCAAACGACCGTTTGATGAAACGATACACTAAGTAACGAGGAAGTCTACCATTCATCCATATCAATTAACGGGTCATCATCCTTGTTACGGGCCGGCTTGCCGTTCGGATAGTAGTTTATAACGGCTCGCCGCCAACTTATCCGGAGTTTCCTGGCTAACTGTTGGAAGGGAGTAATGTGCCCAAGTTCGGCTAAGAGCGCGTCGCGATAAGACTGATCGTGGCCAGGGCCAGCCGAGTCGAACCCTTGCAAATCAGCTAAGAACGCGTCCCTCCGTTCTGTGATCTCAAGATCAGCAAACTCTATCCGAGAAATCGATCTCCGTTCCTTACGATACAACGCTTCCCAATCCCGCTGGACCTCCGGCATGTCAGGGAACAACGTTGGCCAAGGGTCGAACTCGCGCGGATCGATCCCAAACACCGTTCGGTCGTGGGTGTCTTGCTTGCCAGCTATAATCTCTCTGTCTGACCAGCCATCGCGCTTCCGCTTACGCATGGTGTCAGGCTTCTGGCGGGTGCGCTCAGCCCACACCGTGATCGGCTGTCTGTCTCCGTATAGTTCAAGCCAAACCGTCGTCCGACGGTTATTGGCCTGACCTCGCTTGGTTTGCCACTTTACCAGACCGGGTCCGTAGGTCGGGTTTGCCCAGTCTAACCGATCGATGGACAGGTCTGGCCTCGGACGGGGGCCCACATGACGGAGGAAATCTCGGAACTTACGAAACTCTGGCGCGACGATGGCTCCCTCGGTCACCCGTCGGCGCATCATTGCCTTGTGATTCTCCGCCGTCGCCGGATACGTGTGGCGCAAGTCCATTGCTGACATCGTCTCGAGGTCTGCATGGAAGTCCCGACCACGGCCCTCAGCTTCGTTCTCCGGCATGTACCTATCGATTTTCCAAACGCGCGATGGAGATTAGATAGGAACGCGATCGCGCCTTTCACAATTCTAGATGGTCGATATTCAAGCCTGGGTATTCCACCTTTGCAATATCCGACGCCAGGTCTGCGGGACGCAGGCCGTGGCCATATCCCCGACGGGCACTTGACGGCGTTGCCCATCCGCCGAGAGCATCACTGCGTTCGGGTGAGATGTCGGCCCGACGCATGGCGTCCGCAAAGTTGTGACGCAGGGAATGAAACACGACACCTTTCCGTGTAATTCCCAACTCCCGCTGGAGCCGAGCGAACCATTTGGAGAAGGCATTGGTCGCCGAGCCATGCTTGTCCCTAGTCAGTTCCGGGAACATGGGAACGGCCGTGGCCTCCATCGGACTGCCAGAAGCGAAGCCTAGTGCGACCAACGTTGGATGGAGCGGCACCAGGCGGACGTCATTCTTCTTGGTCTGCTGCCCTCGAGAGGCGTTTGACGCCACTCTAAGGACCATGACCCCGTCATCGCTGAACACGTCGTCGGTGAAGAGCTGACATGCCTCGTTCATCCGAAGGCCCTGGAATAAGGCCAACAGTGGAACCCAATATCGGCCTCGCTTAGGTCGGCTGGTACCTGGCGCGTTCCAGTGTCTTTCGTCATCAACGCAACCCGCGAACACCGGGGCTGAGAAGAGCAGATTTAGCTCGGCCACCGTCCAAGCCGGACGCTGAGAACGGGTTCCGGCGCTTCCCAGCGTGAGTTGCCGAGCTGGGTTGGACTGGATCAGTTGCTCCCGCTCAGCAAAGTTGAAGAAGGCCGTCACCCAGATCAGCTGATTGTCGATAGTTTTCGGGCTTAGCCGGTCTTCGCCATTGGCCCTGGCCAGCTTTGCCGCTTCGATTAGCGTCGCGCCTCGATAACGCTGAGCGACCCTGGGAGGGAGGTCCATAAGAACTGAGCGCACGCGCTGAAGATCCGACCGTTTCACCTGTTCCGCACGGGTATCGGCTCCGCATACCTCTAGGAGGAGTTTTTTCGCCGGAGCGTACGCACTGTCTTTTGTTTTCTGTCGGACGCTCGCTCTCCGTGGGTCGGCCTCGAAGCGAGCGACTAGTTCGGCGACAGTGACCACGTCGGCCGACAACGCTGCGCTGGCTTGACCGGTGACCCTCTGGGAAATTGAAACGGTTTCAAATCCAGTGGGCCGATGGGCGAACGGTGCACGCTTTCCACAAAGACGGACGAAGTGTCGCTTCAGATGCTCCAGCTGAGCGTTGTTTAGGGCCTGGCACAGAGACCAAAAGGCGGCTGAGCCTCGTTCGATCTGGAAGCCAGTCTCTTGGATTATCTGGTTGGCCGCCACCTGAACATGACGCCACTCGGTGTCTGGATTCGCATAGTGGTCAGCTTCGCGTTCGATCTCATCAAGGGCGGTCGCTAAGTCGGAAGGCCAGGACGAGGCAAGAGCGATGCCGTCAGCCCGTTCGAGGTCTGCCAGCCGGGCTTCTGAAGCCATACGGATGAAGGCATCGACACCCGTTTGGAGCCCAAGTCCGTTAGTCACCGCCTGAACTCCAGGCCCGCCAAGCCCGGCCCGTGCACGCTCAAGCTGACGCTCTACCTCTGCATGAAGTTCAGCATACCTGCGCTTCGCCTCGGCGAAGCTTAAGGTCTTAAGTGAGACGACAAACTCTGCTCGGTTCAACGCCGGTCGAAGCTCGGCCGGGACTGCCCGCCGGTAATAGAAGGCGTACTTTCGACGCTGCAGGTGGGGTGGCTTGGCCACGTCTTCCATAGCTCCACTGTACGGTGGTTTTGTACCACCTGGAAGCCGGAAACCCCTTGTTTGCCAGTATCTTTCGCCTAATCAGGAGGTTGAAAGGGCGGTGGCGGAGAGGGTGGGATTCGAACCCACGGTACCCGTAAAGGCACGCCGCATTTCGAGTGCGGTACATTCGACCACTCTGCCACCTCTCCGCGGGGCCGTAGACGCTCGGTCGAAAGCGAGCGGCTTCTCTAATGGCACGGCCTGACCATCGCAAGCCGGAATCTCGGTTCCGGTGACGCCGGCCCTCAGCGCAGGGCGGGCAGGGCCAGACCCGGGGCCTGACCGTCCGCATTGGTCGTGCCGGTATAGCGAAACAGCTCGGCCGGGCGGCCGCCCGTGCCAGTCGACAGCCGGCCGGTGGGGGCCACCAGACCGGTGCGCTCGACCCCGCGTCTGAAGTTCTGTTTGTGCAGGCTCAGGCCCACGACCGCCTCGGCCGCCGTCTGCAGGGCCGACAGGGTGAAGGTGTCCGACGTCAGCTCGAACAGCACCGGCCGGTAGCGCAGCTTGCTGCGGAGCCGCCCCAGCCCCGTCGCCAGGATGCGGCGGTGGTCGGACGCCATGCTGCGGTCGCCGAGCGGCAGGGGGGTCGCATCGTCGCGATCGCGCGCCGCCTCGGCCACCAACCCGGCCTCGTAGAGGAGCTCGAACCGTTCCAGCACCCGGGCCTCGTCCCAGCGGTGGGTCGGGCCGGCGGGGAACAGGGCCTCGACGCGCGACAGACGGCGCGGGTCGTCGGCCGCCCACGGGACCAGGGCCGCGCGGATGGCCGTCGCGGCGGCGTCGCCGGTGCCGCGCCGGTCCTCCCACGGGAACAGGTCCAGCACCGGGGTCCAGCGCGCGCCGGGCGGGGTCATGTCGACGGCGTCTGCGGTCAGGGCCAGATAGCCGACCGAAATCTCACGGCGCTGGTCGGGCCCGGGCGTGGCGCGCGGCGCATCGCGCCCCGCGTCGCCGAAGGTATAGAGCTGCTCGACGAAGCCCAGGCCGAAGCCGGTCTGGGCCGTCACGAAGTCCCGGAGCGCCAGCTCGAAGGTGCGGTCGCGGGCGGGGTCGAACGGGCCCGACGGCAGGGCCAGCGCGCCCTCGGCGGTCTGGGTGGTCAGGACGCAGAGCCGGCCGGAGTGGAGCGCCATGACCACGGCCGACAGGCCGATGCGCACGCCGTGTTCCCCGCCCCAGCTCACGGCCTACTCCGTATGCCAGGCGTCGGGCCCGGGCAGGACGCCGATAGCCTCGGACAGCACGCGGTAGCGTTCGACATAGCGGGCCTGGGCCTGGGCCGGGGGCAGGGGGTCGATGACCAGGTCGTATGCCGGTGGCGGAGCCCCGAAGAAGCCCAGGGCCTCGGCCTCGTTGAACCCCGCCAGTTGCGTCGCCTCGAAGAAGGCGCAGGCCTTGTCGGCCGACTTGATCAGCTTCTTGATCGGGACCGGCGTCTTGGGCGGCAGGCCGAAGCGGACGTGGATCGCGTCCTCCAGCCGCGCCTCGAACGCCTTGTAGCTGACGCCGAGCGCCGCCTTGAACGGCGAGATCATGTCGCCGATGACGTATTCGGACGCGTCGTGCAGCAGGGCTGCCAGCCGCCATTTGGGCTCCAGCCCTGGTTTGATGTGGGCCGCGATCTCCTCGACGATGCAGGAATGCTGGGCCACCGAAAAGGCATGCTCGCCGGTCGTCTGGCCGTTCCAGCGGGCGACACGGGCCAGGCCGTGGGCGATGTCCTCGATCTCGATGTCGAACGGCGAGGGGTCCAGCAGGTCCAGCCGGCGGCCCGACAGCATCCTCTGCCAGGCGCGCGGCGCGGGCTTGCGACTGGCGCGGGCGCGTGAGGAGGGGCGAATGGGCGTGGCGTCCAAGGCGGTGATCCTGTCGGGCGGCAGGTCAGGTGACCCATCCGGCCGCGCGGATCAAGCGCGACGGGCCTATTCGCCGACGTTCAGCGTCACCAGATCCTTGGCCGAGTCGAACACGCCGTCACTGTCGCGGTCCTTGGCCCGCACGGTCGCGACGACGATCGGGCCGCCCTCGGGGCCGCGCGCCTCGAAGCCGACCAGACGCCAACCTTCCTCGGCCGGGCGGTTGTCGGTCAGGATATAGGTGGTCCGCACGGTGTCGCCGGGCGCCCGGGTGCGGATCTCGGCGGCGTCGTCGCGGGCCTGGACGCTGACGCTCTCGTCGTCGGAACGGACATCGACGGTCTGGTTGGCGTCATCGGCCTGGATGGAGAAATTGCCGAACCGGACATTGGCTGTGTCGCCCTCAGCCTCGACGGTCAGGCCGGGCAGGCGGACGTCGGCGCGCTCGCCCTCGGCCTCGATCGACAGCCCCGGCATCCGGACGCTGGCGCGATCACCGGAGGCGGCGGATGCCTCGGCCCGGGCGCTGTCGGCCTGGGCCGAAGCGGCGTCGGCTTCGGCGCGCGCCTCGGAGGCCTCCTGCGCGGCGGCGAGCGCGGCCGCGGTATGAGGCATCGAACGGGACAGTTCCTGCTCGAAACGGTCCAGGACGCCGTCTGCGTTCTCGTCGTCCAGCTTGATCAGATGCAGGGACACCTCGGCGCCCCGCGGGCCCGAATAGACGCAGACGTCGCCACCGGCGTGGGCCGAGCCCTTGCGGGTCAGGACGCCGATCGTCTCGGGGCACTGGAGGGTCTCGATGACCTTCAGCACGCCCTTGGCCTCCGTCTCGCTGGTCGTCGACGAGATGCGCACGGAGTTGTCGCCGTCGCAGGCGGCCACCATCAGGGCGGCGATACAGAGAGGGGTGGCGGCGACGAGACGCATTCTGGCGGTCCTTTCGCCCTTCATTTCGAACAAAAACACCATCTGTTCCAGTGAAATCGCGGTAACCGGGCTGACGATATCTGTTCGCAGGGTGTTCAGAACGCGGCGTTTCTACGCTCGCTCTAGCCGCCCGGCCGCGCGCCCTCGCGTCGATTGAGGAAGGCCAGCCGTTCGAACAGATGAACGTCCTGCTCGTTCTTCAACAGGGCCCCGTGAAGCGGCGGGATCAGCTTGTTGGGCGAGGTCTCGCGCAGGGTCTCGGGCTGGACGTCGTCGACCATCAGCAGCTTCAGCCAGTCCAGCAGTTCGGAGGTCGAAGGCTTCTTCTTCAGGCCCGGCGTGTCGCGGATCTCGTAGAAGGTCTTCAGCGCGGCCGCGACCAGGCGCGGCTTGATGCCCGGGAAGTGGACCTCGACGATCGCCTTCATGGTCCCGTCGTCGGGGAAGCGGATGTAGTGGAAGAAGCAGCGACGCAGGAAGGCGTCGGGCAGTTCCTTCTCGTTGTTGGAGGTGATGACGACCACCGGGCGGACGGCGGCGGTGATCGTCTCGCCCGTCTCCTGGACGAAGAACTCCATCCGGTCGAGTTCCTGAAGCAGGTCGTTCGGGAACTCGATGTCGGCCTTGTCGATCTCGTCGATCAGCAGAACGGGACGCACGGGGCTGGTGAAGGCCTCCCAAAGCTTGCCGGGCTTCAGATAGTTGCGGACGTCATGGACCCGCTCGTCGCCCAACTGGCTGTCGCGCAGGCGGCTGACGGCGTCGTATTCATAAAGGCCGTTGTGGGCCTTGGTGGTCGACTTGATGTGCCAGGTGATGAGGGGCGCGTTCAGGGCCTTGGCCATCTCGTAGGCCAGGACGGTCTTGCCGGTGCCGGGCTCGCCCTTGATCAGCAGGGGCCGTTCCAGGGCCACGGCGGCATTGACCGCGATCTTCAGGTCCTGGGTGGCGATATAGTTCGAGGTGCCTTCGAACCGGTCGGTCGGCCGCGTCATCGTCTGCTCCGGAGATGTCCAGGCACGCCTAAGGCCTGATCCGGAAAAGTGTGAGCGGTTTTCCGGTCGGATCAGGCCCCAGGAAACCGCTGGACCTTGATTCACAGCATCGGCGGAATCGCGAAGCGATTCCTCCTCAGCTGATCAAGGTCTAGCCGATGACGCGGCCGGTTAACAACGATCAGTTTGTCGCCGGCTCAGGTGATGCGCTTGGCCGAAACCGGATCGCTGGCGGGGAAGGTCTCCTCCACCCCTTCGTCGACCAGGGCCTCCTGGCGGTCTTCGGCGTCCGTCTTCTCGGTCAGGTGGTCGTGCTTGCCTTCGCCCAGAGGCGCGGCCTTGCGGGCGTGGTCGCCATCGACGTCGTGGTCGTCCTTGCCCGCGCTGCGGTCGGTGGTCTCGTCGAACGTGTTCGGATCGGTCATTTGTCGTCTCCGTCGGGCGCATAGCCCAGGTCTTCGATGTCGTCGTCGGACAGGCGTTTGGCTTCCCAGTGGGCCGCGCTGGCCTGTGCGCCCTTCACGTCTTCCATCAGGCCGGAATAGACGAGTTCGATCTCTCCCTGGCCGGGCTCGTCGACCCCCAGGTCCTGATCGCTCACCCGGGCCGCATCCGCTCCGAACAGGGGGTCGGCCTCCGGTTCGACGCCGTCGAGTGACAGGTCGTTGTCGAGGTCCTGCTCGTCCTCGTCGAAAGCCTCCTCATCCGCGTCGCCTTCGGCGGAGGTGACGTCCAGGACGTCGGGCATGTCCTCGAAGGTCTTGTACTCGTTGGTCACGCCGCCGCTCTCGCTGGCGTCGGCGTTGTCTTCGTCGAACAGCTCGGATTGATCCTGCTCGTCGGCGGAGCTTTCGATATCGGGCATGGTCGCCTCCCTGTGTGGGAAGGCAACGCGCCGCCATCAGCCGACGTTCCCGGTCTCCGCCTCCAGCGCCGCTCGCATCGCCGCGATGGCCCGGGGCCAACCGTCGAAGCCGCCGGTCGCGAAGGTCCGCGTTTGTGGATAGAAGGGATAGCGGTCGGTCCCCAGCAGGTGCCAGTCATCCGGCGCGTGGATCAGCCAGGTCCGGGCCCCCACGGCCGCCGCGATATTGGTCCCCGCGATGCCCGGCCCGATCACCAGATCAAGCGCGCAGGACAGGGCCGCCAGATCGTCCAGATCGTCCTTCAGGTTCATCGGCGGCGTCCAGATGCGCACACCGGCCGCCTCGGCCGCCGCCAGGTCCTCGGACACGTCGCCGCACTGCAGGTTCACCATGACACAGCCGGGCGCGGTCAGCACCGGCTTCCACCGCTCGAAGCTGGAGAAGTAGCGCGCGCGGACCCCGGTCAGGATCAGGCTCTTCCAGTGCAGCCCGACCTTGAAACCCGGTCCCAACGCCTCCAGCTCGCCCTTCCACCGCGCCACCTTCTCCGGATCGGGCGTCAGATAGCCGTCGCGGTCGGGGAAGGCCGACAACTCGCCGCGATACTGGGCCAGCAGCGCCGCCATCGGGACCCAGGCGTCCGCCTTGCCGTCTCGCTCCGCGACCTCCTCCATAAAGGGGCAGTAGCGGTGCAGTCGGCCCTCGATCCGTACCGCGCGGTGGCCGCCGACGACCGCCGTGGGAAAGCTGCGCTGATACAGGTCGATCAGCCGGGGCTCGACCGCGATGAAGACCTTGCCTTCGGGACCGACGGCCTGGATCACATCGGGCAGGCAGGTGCCGAACACCATCTCGTCGGCGATGCCCTGTTCACCGACGACCAACAGGCGCTTGCCGCGGATGTCCTGCGTCGTCGGGTCCCAACGCGGGGCGTCGACCACTACCCGCATGGCCTCGGGCATTTCTGGATCCAGCCGGACCTCATAGTCCTCGAAGCCTTCCTTCAGCCGCCCCATGCCCATCAGCAGCATGGCCCGCGCCATCCGCATCATGGCCGTCTCATAGGGCGTCTCCGCCCCCGGCAAGGCCTGATCGAGGTCGGCGAGGGCGCGCTCGGGCTCGCCCAGCGGCTGGAGCACATTCGCGCGATTGTAGCGGGCCTTGGCAAAGCCTTCATCCAGCCTCAGCGCCTCGTCGAAAAAGGGCAGGCTTTCGCCCATCCGCCCCTGGTCCGACAGGACGGTGCCGAGCGTGTTCCACAGGGTCGGGCTGGTCGGCTCGATGCCGATCAGGTCGCGCAGCCGGTCGATCGCCTCGTCATAGCGTTTCTGGTCGCGCAGCACGCAGGCCAGGTTGTTGGTGCCCTCGATATGTCCCGGCTCCACCGACAGGAACTTCAGCAACAGCTTCTCGGCGATGTCCAGGTGCCCCAGCCGCTGGGCCAGGCGCGCCAGGTCGTGGGCGATGTTGGCGTCTTCGGGCAGGATGCGCAGGGCCGCATCATAGGCGTTCAGCGCCTCGGACAGGGCTCCGGCCTTCTCGCGCGCGATGGCCAGAACGTGCCAGGCCAGGCCGTTGCGCTCGTCCGTCTGAAGGATGGCCAGGGCCCGTCTGGACGCCGCCTGATAATCGCCGACGCGGATCGAGGCGACCGCGGCCTTCAACTGCTCTACGGCCTTCTTCTGGGCCTTGGCATTAGGCCCGCGCGTGTCGGCCAGGGCATGCGACAGCCGCCGGATCGCGGCCGGAGAGGCGGCGTCGCCCGCCGTCCCCTGGGCCATCGGCATGTGACCGAGCGCGATCTCCGAGGGCGTCGCGTCTTCGGCGGTGGCGATCATGGACATGGGACTGACTCAACGGACGGCTGCGGGCGAGCCCAGCTTGGCCATCATTGCCAGAACACATGGTTAACCACGGCCGTTTAACGTCTCTCAGTCACCGCACGGCTAGTCAGGACCGTGGGTGTCGCGAGGAGGGCCCGCCGATGCCGCTGAAGCTGTCGTTGAAACCCGGCGAGAAATTCGTCCTGAACGGGGCCGTCGTGCAGAACGGCGACCGTCGCGGGGTGCTGATCCTTCAGAACAAGGCCTCGGTCCTGCGCGAGAAGGACATCATGCAGCTGGCGGAGGTCACGACCCCGGCCAAGCGCATCTATTTCCCCGTCATGATGATGTATCTGGACGAGACCTCGGCCCCCAAGGTCTATGACGAGTTCGTCACCCGGCTGACCGAATTCATGAGCGCGACGCGCAATCCCGCCGTGATGGCCGACTGTGTGGCGACATCCAAGCACGTCATGGCGCGCGAATACTACAAGGCGCTGATGAGCGCCCGGAAGATCGTCGACTACGAGGAAAGCCTGACCTGATGCTTTCGGCCTATTCCCAGGCATCGACGCGCACCGAGACCCCGCGCGAGATGGAATACCGCCTGTTCGGCCAGGTGACCCGCGCCCTGATGCACGCCGCCTCGGTCGACCCGTCCGATGTGAAGACGCGGATCGACGCCCTCGACTGGAACCGCCGCCTCTGGTCGGTGCTCGCCACCGACTGCGCCGATCCCTCGAACCAGCTGAACAACCCGGTGCGGGCCCAGATCATCTCGCTGAGTCTGTTCGTGGGCCGGCATTCCTCGGCCGTCATGCGTGGCGAGGAAGGCTTCGAACCGTTGATCGATATCAACAGGGCCGTGATGCAGGGCCTCGCCCCCCAGGGCGGGCAGCAGGCGGCCTGACTAGGCACGGTCTGGAACTGCCGGCGAGAAATTGCCGACCCGCCTCCAGATCCCAAGGACTTTCCTAATCCTTTCAATCGGATCGGCCCGGCCCGGTCCTTGCGTGTGCGCGCGCAGGACCAGAACCGGTTCAACGGCCAGAAGGCCGTATCCCCCGACCAGAATGGAAGGACTGTCTCATGGCCAACTCGGTCAACACCAACCTCGGCGCGCTCATCGCGCTGCAGAACCTGAACGCCACCAACGTCGAACTGGCGGCCACCCAGACCCGGATCAACACCGGAAAAAAGGTGGCCACAGCCAAGGACAACGGGGCCATCTGGGCCATCGCCCAGGGTCAACGGGCCGATATCGGCGCCCTGGGGGCGGTCAAATCATCGCTCGACCGCGGCATATCGGCGGTCGACGTCAGCCTGGCGGCCGGCGAGAGCGTCTCTGACCTCTTGCTGCAGTTGAAGGAGAAGGCGCTGGCGGCCACGGATCGGTCGCTGCAGACGGCGGCTCGGGCCGCCCTGAACGAGGACTTCAAGGCCATTCGCGACCAGATCACGACCGTGACCAACAACGCCGAATTCAACGGGGTCAACCTGCTTGAGACCGGCGCGACCGGTTTCGCGGCCCTGGCCAACGCGGCGGGCACGGCCTCCATCACGGTCCAGGCGGAAGTCCTGGCCCTGGGGTCCGCGAACGTCACCGTCACGGCGACCACGACCATCGGCACCTCGACCCTGGCGACCACCGCCCTGGGTCTGGTGAACGCCTCCATCGACCTGGTCTCGGGCGCGCTCGCGCGGCTGGGCACCAAGGCGAAGGCCCTGGAGACCCATCGCACCTTCGTCGGGAAACTGACGGACGCGCTGGAATCCGGGGTGGGCAATCTGGTGGACGCCGACCTGGCGAAGGAGAGCGCCAAGCTCCAGTCGCTGCAGACCAAGCAGCAGCTCGGGGTCCAGGCGTTGGGCATCGCCAACCAGTCGCCGCAGATCCTTCTGTCGTTGTTCCGGCAGTAAGCGTAGGGACGCCCGGGGTTCGCCCCGGGCGTTCTTGTTTGTGGCGCTATCGCTCGGCTCGCGGAGCCTCGCTGCTTGAGCGCGGGGTTGGGGCGCTACCGCTCGGCTCGCGGAGCCTCGCTGCTTGAGCGCGGGATGGGGGCGCTATCGCTCGGCTCGCGGAGCCTCGCTGCTTGAGCGCCGGGTTGTGGCGCTATCGCTCGCGACGCGGTCGCCCGCTGCTTGAGCGCGGGGAGGGCCGATCACGAAGTCGGCATGGGGGCTTTGCGAAGCGACCGAAGCACCCCTACCTTCGCCGTCCCTGTTCAACAGTCGAAAGGAGGTGATCCAGTGATCTCATTGTCCCATACCCGTGCGGTGACCGGTTGCTGGTCCTCTGGCGAGGTCCGGGTCTGAATCCTTTCAGACAAGGCTAAGGTCGACCGTATCGCGGTCAGACAATGAGGGCCGTCGGAGCGATCCGGCGGCCCTTTTTGCCGGGAGCGCCCCGCGCGCCAACGCTCGTGATGCGGTCGCTCGCCGCTCGAGCGCGGGGTCGGGGCGCTGCCGCGCGGCTCGCGGCTTGCGCGCATCAGCCGCCGAACAGGGCGACGACCCACTGCCAGGCGGATTGCCACATGCCCGTGCTGGCCAGGAACAGGCGCGAGATCAGCTCCCACGCCACCCAGACGAAGACGCCGAACCCCGCGACTCCGACCCAGGCGACGCCGATCGCCACGCCGTCGCGCTGCATCAAGCCGAAGCCGAACAGGGCGATGAACAGGGACGGGAACAGGTTCGCGCCGAACAGGGGCAGCATGACCAGGATGCTCAGGATCGACGCCGTAACCCCGATCAGAACCTCAGCCGCTTCGCTCGACATGAAGCCGAGCCGGGGCTTCGACAGGCGCTCGATGATGCCCAGAGGCTTTCTGACCCGCGCCACCACCCCCCGGAAATTCTCGCGCGGCAGGCTGGAGCGCAGGGCCCATTTCGGCATCCAGAGTTGATCCCGCCGAAACGCCACCTGAAGGCAGATCAGCAGCATGGGCGCGCCCAGAACGGTCGTCGATCCGGGGATGGGCGAGGCGATGGCGTTGACCAGGCCGAAGAACACCATCAGCGCACCGAAGCCGCGCTCGCCGAAGGCGTTGACCAGTTCGCCCAGATACAGCTTTTCGTCTTCCTTGGCCCCGATGTCTTCCAGCACCCGCGAGAAGGGCCGGACGTCGCTCTGGTAGTCGTAGTCGGGCATCTGCGACGGGTCCGGAAGGGCTTTATGCTCGTGATCTAGGCCCGAGCCGAGCCTGCCGCCACTTAACATTCCGACAGACGACGACACCGTGACATCGGCCGGTGGATCGCTTCAATCTTCGACGTGCTCGGGCTTGCCCTTGTGTTTGGTGGCGGCGAACTCCTCGAGCTGCTTTTCGCTCATCGTTTCGACCATCGACTTCGACGCACCCTTGAGCTTGGACTTGGGCGTCTCGCCGCGCTTGGCCGAAAGGGCGGCGCCGGCGGCTTTCTGTTGGGCGGCGGACTTGGCGGGCATGGTGTGGTCTCCTTCCACCGGATGAAAGTCCCGATAGCCGGTCCGCGTTCCGCGGCTAGCGGGGCCTGACCGCGTTCGGAGCGATGCCGAAGCGGCGACGGAAGGCATGGGTGAAGCTGGTCGGATGCTCATAGCCCGCCTGCCACGCGACCTGTTTGATGGGCCGACCTCCCTGCCTTAACTCCGCGAATGCCCGGTCGAGTCTGGCGTTGAGCACGGCTTGGAACAGGGTGACGCCGAACGCCTCCCGATAGGCGCGATTCAGTCGCCGGACGCCCATGCCCGAGAGTTCGGAAAGGGCCGACATGGACCGCGCTTGTTGACCGCCCCGCTCGATCAGAGCTCGCACCTGTTCGAGTCGATCCGCGAGATCGTCGATCGCCGGTCCTGACCGGTCATCGGCTTCGAACGGTCGAAGGCTCTGCCAGACCGCATTGAGAACTCTTGCTTCAAGCGCAAGCCGACCGACGGACTTCCGCTGCAGGAGATGCATCAGTTCCACCAGGTTCCGGTAGCTCACATCTCCGAGGGTGGCGGCATTGGCGAGGCGATCGCGCCAGCCGCCACCCTTCGCGTCGCCCAGCCAGTCGTTGAGGCGATGCTCGGAAATGTCGATGCTCAGAACCGAAACCGGCTCGGTCGAGGTGATGGTCCACGCCGCGTCCTGGCCATCCGCCTGGATCACCGCCACCCGGCGTTCTGGCAAAGGTCGCTCTCGCGAGCGCTCGGTGAAGACGCAGCGCCCACGCGTGATGACCTGCAGATGTAGCCGGGGCCCAGCGTCGTCGGGAGCGGCGAACGTCGTGTCGCGGGCGCAGGCTCCCGAGGCGCGACATACGGCCAAGCCTTCCCCGAACGTCACTCTCTCGCACACCATGCCCTGGTCGAGATCATGCGTCATGATGCGCCCGTCGAGGGGCGCCTGATAACGCGCGTCGCGCGCCGCGTCCGACACGGGCGGGTCCAGATGCGTCATCGGCACTCCGGGCCAGTCTGAAATCACAGGTCTTGGCAGGATAGCACAGGTTTTTGCGGTGGCCTCGCGCGGCCGGATTGAGAACCCTGCCACAGGTGTCCGGTGTTGCGGCGTGGGAGGTCTGTATGAATGTTCTGAAGGGCTTGGCGCTTGGGGCTGCGGCACTCCTCTTCGTCGTCGGTTCTCCGGCCTCGGCCCAGAATCTCGGGCGGATGCTCGGCGACACAGTCGAACGGGCGGTCACTGGCGAGATCCGCAGCCGCGTCGACCGGGAAGCCCGCAGGATCACGCGCTGCGCCATGGGCGATAGCCGGTGCCGACGCGAGGCGGAACGCCGGGGAGACGAGGTCGTCGTCGATGATGAGCCCACCCAAGCGATGGGCACGCAAGGCGATCACCGGCTCATCACGCCCTATGCGGGCTCGCGCCTGCGCGAGCGCGAGGACGTCGGCTACGCCAGCTATCCCCGGATCGTCGGCTTCCAGCGCGGCGACATCGCGCTTGAGACCGTCGAGGGCGAGTTGACGCGGCTGACCTACGACAATCCGGCGGGTCGCTCCCCGCTCGAGATCGTCCGCAACTACCAGCGCGCCCTGGAGGATCAGGGGTTCCGGACCGACTGGGAGTGCGGATCGCGCGCCGCCTGTGGCAGCACCGCCCGGCACGGCGGCGGACGCGGCTGGAACGGGGTCAACGGCATGAACCTGGGGGTCGGGTCCAGCGTCCACTACCTGACTGGGCGGTTGACCCAAGGCGACGCCCAGACCTTCGTCTCGATCGGCGCGACGCCTCAGCAGACCCGCGTCCACATCGTCGAGGCCACCCGGATGCAGACGGGCCAGGTCTCCGTCGACGCCACGGCCCTGGCGGGTGAGCTCGATCGCACGGGTCGCGTCACGCTCGAGGGCGTCTATTTCGACACAGGTCAGGACACGCTGCGGCCGGAGTCCGACGCCGCCCTGCACCAGGTCGGCTTGTTGATGCGAGATCAGCCGGGCCTGCGTCTAACGGTGGAGGGCCATACCGACTCCACCGGTTCCGCAGAGGTCAACCGGACCCTGTCCCAGCGTCGGGCCGACCGGGTGCGCGACGCCATCGTCACCCGCTATGGCGTCGCGGCCGAACGGCTGGGTGCGATTGGCTATGGCTCGTCTCGGCCGGTGGCCGACAACGGGACGGAGCAGGGGCGCGCCTTGAACCGTCGGGTCGAGCTGGTGCGGCAATGACGGCCCGCCTGATCCTCGACCGTCTGTTGGCCGGCCTGATCGGGGCGATGGCCCTGACAGCGTCGCTGTCGTGCCACGGTTCCGGCCGTGGCCCAGAGCTTCGACGCCGACAGCCGGTTTCCCGCCAACTCGCTCTACGAACCGGCCGTCCACCGCTTCGACCTCGAGATGCGCATCGAGCTTTGGCAGGGCGGCACACGCGGCGACTTCTCCCTGTTCGTGAACTCCAGGGACGGAACCATGGCCGTCCTGGACCCGGAACTGGCCCGCTGGGTCTTCGGCGCGCCCGAGATTCCCCAGACGACCCTCCATTTCGGGTTCAAGCGGCCGGGTGGCAGCAGCCTGGTCTGCGGCCGCCATGAACAGCACGGCGACGCCTGCATTCAGGCCGGGGGCATCCTCTATCAGGATCCCATCGTCAGCTTCCACTGGGAGCAGGAAGCGGTCATGGGATTCTTCGAAAGCGAGGTCACGACCCCGCAGCAGGCGCTGGAAGGCGAAGGGCCCTCAGACCATCTGCCCGTCACGGGCATGTTCGGCGAGCATCGGGCGACCCTGTGGCTGTCGCCCAGGTCCAGCGGCATCGCGACCCAAAGGCCCTTCCTCGGTTTCGGCGTCGGACTCGTGAAGGACTACCGTACCAACACCAACCGGATCGTTCGACAGTCCCGCATCGAGGGTGCCGGGCGCGACGGCGATGACCTGTTCTTTCGGCTCGTGGACGTCCGGCCGGCCAGTCGCTCCTTCGACACCGGCCGCTACGGTATGGTCTCGGCCTTCGGCGAGGACGCCCTCAGATCAGCCGCGGCCTTTCCGGTGCAGATCGAGGAACACCAGCGGCGGCTTCGGGCGCTCGAGGAAGGGCTCGACGCCTGCGGGGGCGCGGAGGTCGCGCGCAACTGCCGGGCCAGCCACCGGGAACGCATCCGCGCCGAGCGACAGGCCTTCGAGGACCAGGTGCGCGCGTGGGGCCGCGACCGTGGGCTGCCCGTGCCGGATTAAGACCCCAGCAGCTCGCGCCCGATCAGGAACCGACGGATCTCGTTGGTCCCCGCGCCGATGTCGTACAGCTTGGCGTCGCGCACCAGACGTTCGACCGGCCAGTCCCTGGTGTAGCCCGCGCCGCCCAGGGCCTGGACGGCCTCCAGCGACACCTTCACCGCGTTTTCCGAGGCCAGCAGGATCGCCCCCGCCGCGTCATAGCGCGTGGTCAGCCCGGCGTCGCAGGCCTTGGCCACGGCATAGACATAGGTCCGGGCCGAGTTCAGGGCGACGTACATGTCGGCGATCTTGCCCTGCATCAGCTGGAACGATCCGACCGGCTTGCCGAACTGCTTCCTGTCGCGGACGTAGGGCAGGACCACGTCCAGCGCGGCCTGCATGATGCCCAGCGGGCCCGCCGCCAGCACCGCCCGCTCATAGTCCAGCCCGCTCATCAGCACCGCCGCCCCGCCGCCGACCGGGCCCATGACGTTCTCCTCCGGAACCTCGCAGTCCTCGAACACCAGTTCGGCGGTGTCGGACCCGCGCATGCCCATCTTGTCCAGCTTCTTGGAGACGCTGAACCCCTTCATGCCCCGCTCGATCAGAAAGGCGGTGACGCCGCGCGAACCCGCCGCCGGGTCGGACTTGGCATAGACGACCAGGGTGTCGGCCGAGGGGGCGTTGGTGATCCAGAACTTGGTGCCGTTCAGGACGTAGCGATCGCCGACCTTCTTCGCCTCGGTCCGCATGGAGATGACGTCCGAGCCCGATCCGGCCTCCGACATGGCCAGCGACCCGACATGCTCGCCCGAGATCAGCTTGGGCAGATAGCGGCGCTTCTGCTCATCGGTGCCCCAGCGACGGATCTGGTTGACGCACAGGTTGGAGTGGGCCCCGTAGCTCAGGCCGATCGAGGCCGAGGCGCGCGAGACCTCCTCCATCGCCACGACGTGCTCGAGGTAGCCGAGGCCGAGGCCCCCCCATTCCTCTTCGACCGTGATGCCGTGCAGCCCCAGGTCGCCCATCTCGGGCCACAGGTCGCGGCGGAAGGTGTTGGTCTCGTCGATCTCGGCGGCGAGGGGGGCCAGCCGGTCGGCGGCCCAGCGTGCGGTGGTGTCGCGAATGGCGTCGGCTGTCTCGCCGAGGCCGAATTCCATCGATTGGGGGGCGTTGGGAATGCTCATGCCTTGCGCCCTAGCATGATCCGCGGCCGCGAGGGGAGAGGCCTAGCGGTCGCCCCCCGGCAGGCCGAAGCGACGATACAGATTCAGTGACGACACGCCGACGCAGGCCACGCCGATCACCGCGAGGACCCAGCCGATGATGCCGGTCTCGTCGCCGCCGCCGTGTTCGGACGCCAGGCGGAAGGCCGCCATCGAGGCCCCGAAGGCGGTCAGGCCCACGGCCCCCATGATGACGAAGGCGCCGGTCTCGCTCCAGTCGAAGCGTTCGGGCGGCTCGCCCTCGAAATCCGCGCGTCCCAGGGGCTGGCCACCCTGCGTCAGGGCCAGGTCGTCGCCGAACAGTCCGGCCTCGGGCTGGGCGATGGCCTCGGCCTCCTGACGCTCGTCGGCGGTCCACGACGGGCGGGCGAAGACGGTCGGCGGCGCGTCCTCCGGCGAGGTCAGGACCAGGGTCTCGGCCGGGCTCGCGGCCTCGGCGGCGGCGGGAGCGGTCTCTGTGATCTCCTGCACCGGCGCGGACGCGGGCTGCAGGAAGGGCAGGGGGCCGATGATCGGCGTGCCATAGGGCGCATAGCGCTGGGCGCTGAAAGCGGCCACGTCCAGGGCGGGCGCCTCGGCGGGGGCCGCCGCTTCGCCGACGATGGCGTCGTCCGCGGCGACCGCCGGACGGGGCTCCATGGACAGTGTCTCGGAGGGGGGCTCTGTCGCGCCGTGGAAGGGCTCGTCGGGGAGCGCCGATGTGTCGGCGGGCTCCACGTCGGCCCCGGTGTCGTTGGCCGCGACGCCGACGGAGGGCGCGGCGTGGAAGTCTTCCGCCGCGACCGAAAGGTCACTGGAGTCCGTCGGCGGCGCGGCCTGATCGACGGCGACGGGTTCAGAAGTGACCGGGCCTGGGGCGAAGTTCGGCACGATGGCCTCAGGCTCGCCCAGCAGGGCCGCGAGGGCCGCGCCCCGGCTGTCGACGGGTTCGGTCGCCTCGACGGTCTCGGGTGCGACATCGGCAGAAGACGGGGGTTCGGGCGCGATCACTTCGGCCGGGGCTTCCGGCTCGGCAACGGGCGCGGTCAGCAGTTCGGCGAGCGAGATCGCGCGTGACGGATCGGCGCCGAACAGCGCCCGCTCGGCGGCGCGGCGGCGCAGTCCGGCCGAGGGCACGTCTGCGGCGGGCCAGGCCATCATGGCTTCGGCGGCCTCGCCGGGGGCGCCGCCGATGAGACGGGCCAGGACGTCGGAGCTCTCGAACCGCTCGCGGCCGACGGAGAAGCCGAAGCTCACCAGGGCGTCGAACTGGTGCTGGTTGACGCCCCCGGGCGCGGCGTCGTTCACGCTCTTCTCGATCGGCAACAGATCGTAGCGCAGCAGCAGTTCGGCATCGGTCTCCGACACCGTCGCGCCCTCGCGCGCCGACAGGGTGTGGCCGTAGCCGATGATCCAGCCGCCTTCCGCGCGCTGGACGGCGCGGGGGCGAAAACCCTCGAAGCTCTTGATCAGGACGATCCCTTCGCGGGAGATCTTTCTGACGGGGGTGGATGCGTCGGACACCGGAGAATTGACCCAAATCGAGACAGGACGGCTTGGCCTCGCCGATCCTCTCGCAAGGCCCGGGCCGTCCCGGTCGTCCTACAACAGAATGACGCCGGCGAGTCCGAGGAAGGACAGAAAACCGATCGTGTCCGTGATCCAGCTGACGAACACTGGCGAGGAAACAGCGGGGTCCCGGTCCAGCCGTTCCAGCAGCAGCGGCACCAGCGTCCCGGCCAGGGCCGCGGCCAGCAGATTGATCACCACGGCCAGACCGATCGTCAGCGACAGCAAGGGCTCCCGGAACCAGACCCAGGCGATCCCGGCCAGCAGGATGCCCACGGCGGCTCCGTTGAACAGGCCCACCATGATCTCGCGACCCAGGATGCGCGGCGTATTGGCCGAGGTCAGTTCGCGCGAGGCCAGCGACCGCACCGCGACGGTCAGGGCCTGGGTCCCCGCATTGCCGCCGATCGAGGCCACGATCGGCATCAGGATCGCCAGATAGACCAGGGCCTCCAGTTCGTCGGCGAACTGTCCGATCACCAGAGAGGCGAAGACCGCCGTGCCAAGGTTCACCACCAGCCACGGGATGCGCGAGCGGACCACGCCGAACACGCCCGCGCCCCGGCTCTCGTCGGACACGCCGGCCAGGCGCAGGATATCCTCGCGGTTCTCTTCCTGGATGATGTTGACGATGTCGTCGACGGTGATCTGGCCCACCAGCCGCCCGCCCGCGTCCACGACCGGCGCCGAGATCAGGTGGTATTTCTCGAAGATGTAGGCGACCTCTTCCTGATCGGTGTCGGCCGCGATGGCGGTGACCGGCTCCATCAGATCGGACAGCTTCACCGTCCGCGCCGCCCTCAGCAGGCCGCTGATCGGAATGCCCCCGACCGGCCGGTTCACCGGATCGACGACATAGATGTCGAAGAACAGCTCGGGCAGGTCCTCGCCCTGGGCCCGGACGTGGTCGATGGTGTCGCCGACGGTCCAGAACAGGGGCGCGGCCATGACCTCGCGCTGCATCAGGCGGCCGGCGGTGTCCTCGGCATAGCCCAGGGAGTTCTCGATGGCGGCCCGGTCGACGGCCGGCATGGCGGCCAGGACCTTCTCGCGCTGATCGTCCTCCAGGTCCTCGACCACGGCGGCGGCATCGTCGGAATCCAGCTCCTGCAGCGCCTCGGCCAGGGTGCCCGGGGCGACGCGCTCCAGCACCTCCTCGCGGATGCCGTCATCCAGCTCCGGCAGGGTCTCGGCCAGCAGCTCCGGCGGCAGCCACAGGACGACGACCGCCCGGTGCTCGGCCGTCAGGAAACCCATCAGATCGGCGACGTCGGCGGGGTGCAGGTCCTCCAGCAGCGCCCGTAGCCGCAGGCCGTCGCCGTCGTCGGCGGCGTCGACGACCTTCTCGACGAAGCCTGCGGTCAGGACATAGTCGTCGTCCAGCGCTTCGTGATCTTCGCTGACCTGGGGGTCGAGAGTGGCGGTCTGTTCGCTCACGCGGGGGCCTCCCTCTCTCGATGTCGATCAGCTGTCGCCGATGCGAGCGTCCTGGACGGTTCGGCGGGTCCATCGCGGAGCGCCGTTCATGGGGCGTCTGTCGGCCAAGCCGGACCGGCGGTCAAGCGGGCCAGAGGCGCTTGTTGGCGAAGGCATGGCCCGAGCCGGATTTCAGATATCTTTCAAACGCAGCGGCCTGCGTCCGCTCCGAGAAGGCGATGTAGGTGACCAGACGCCATGGCCGGTACTTGGCCGTGTGACTGGACTTGCCGCCGTTGTGCTCCGCAAGGCGAGTCTTGAGGTCCGACGTCACGCCGATGTACCGGCGCGAAGGGTCGTCCACGCTCTCGAGAAGATAGACGTAATGCAAGGCGGCTAGCCCCTGAGTAGCCCTGCACGATCAAGGCTTCACAGACATCCTGCTTACGCCTTCTAGAGCGATCAATCCCGCGAAGCCTGGTAAGGGCCTCGCTGCTATAGCCCTGCTTCGCCAAGGCTTCGCAGGGCATCCTGCTTCTGCCCTTTCGAGCTCCGCAGGACTTGTCCTGCGAAGCCCGTCAGGGCGAAGCAGGATGGTGCGGTCGAGAAGACTCGAACTTCCACGGGTTGCCCCACAGCGACCTCAACGCTGCGCGTCTACCAATTCCGCCACGACCGCTCGCATCGGAGCGGGGGCTGTAGCGGAGGTTGTCCGGGAAGGGAAGGGGCTCGTGCGACCGATCAAGCGGCCCTCTGTCGTGGATCATACAGCCATCGGCGCACCTTCACGGCCTTGATCCCACTGGACTGAGCGTGGCCCGGGTTGATCAGGATGTTCGCTTCCTCCGGCACGATCACCGACGGGACGATTAGAAGCGCTGAGGTGCCGGACCGGAGCCACAGGTCGCCGAGGCCGATGCTGGCACGACCCGCCGGTTCGGCGTCCCACCCGACCGGGACGCTCCCGACTGTTTCCCGACGGGCCTGCTTCCAGACCGAGGCGGGTATCGTGATAGCGACGAGGTAGCGATTGAGCGGCAGAGTCTTGCCAAGGTGCGCCATGGTTTCGAGACAGGCGAGTGCGCGGGCCTGCGACGCATAGACCATCGCCAGACCCTTGCTGTTCCAGCGTCCGCCGGTCGCCTTGGCTCCCGCACCAGTCAGGTCGTCGGCTTCGTAGGTCGGCGTGTCAGCCGCGATCCGCCAGACCGTCGTGTCGCTCAAGCATAGGCTCCGCTCTGCATGCGGCCCAGGGTATCCGATACCAGAGCCTGACCTTCCAGTGTGTCGAGAAGTTCGACGGGCTTGCGTCCTCCCAAGGCGGCCACAGGCTCGTTGAGCCATTCCGACAACCAGGCGGAGGCGTCGAAGTCGGGCGAACTTCCCGACTCGCTCACAATCGCCTCGACTTGGCCGATCAACTTGGCCAGGCCTAGCACGCGCTCTCCTTCGTCTGGAGACAAGGCCTGCTGTCGCGCAACCTTTCGGTTCATGGTGGCGGGCGCCAGGTTCAGGGCCTCGTATCCGGCGTCCCGCCTGTCCCACAGGGCAGCCATGACCCGCCTCGCATAGACGGCTGACACGCCGCGCTTGACCAGGCTGATGCGTTCCATCGGGGTGGATCGATAGACGGTGACGTAGTCTGGCTCCAGTTCGAAGGTCAGAGGCTCCGCGGACATGATTGCTCCTTTGAGCAATCAAGATGGATCATTTGATCGTCGGGTTCAAGGGCGGCCCTACGCCGCTCCGGCCATGAAGTCGTAGACATCCGCCGCGCGGGTCACGGTGATGGCGATGCGGTCCTCGCGGATCTCGATCTGGCCCCGCGCGACGGGGTGGTTGTTGGCCAGGATCCAGACCTCGTCGTGCTCGGTGGCGTCCAGCGGAATGACCGCGCCCCGGCCCATCTTCAGCAGTTGCGACATAGGCAGCACCGATCGGCCCAGCACGACGGACAGTTCGACGTCGACGGCCTCGACCTGGCTCATGGAGACTCCGGATACGCTGGAGGGTACTGGCGACTGATCTTGCATTGGCGGCCCTCGGGCTCACATTGGAGCGATCATGCTTGCCGAGCCGTTAAGCGCCGCCGTTTCCTCGCTGATTCGTCCCGACGGCCGCCCGGTCGAATGGGTCGTGGCCCCGGGGCTCGTCCCTTATGACGACGCCGTGGCCGAGATGGAGGCGCGCGTCGCGGCGATCGCGGCGGGGGAGGCGGCCGAGCGGGTCTGGCTCTTGGAACATCCGCCGCTCTACACCGCCGGCGTTTCGGCACGCGACGACGACCTCCTGGCCCCCGACCGGTTCCCGGTCCACCGCACGGGGCGGGGCGGGCAGTTCACCTATCACGGGCCGGGCCAGCGGGTGGCCTATGTCATGCTGGACCTGAACCAGCGGGGCCGCGACGTGCGCGGCTTCGTGCGCGGGCTCGAGGCCTGGCTGATCGGGGCCCTGGCCCAGTTCGGCGTCGAGGCCGACGTGCGTGAGGGCCGCGTCGGCGTCTGGGTCGAACGTCCGCTCGGCCGGAGGATGACGACGGGCCCCGGCTGGAGCCGCGAGGACAAGATCGCCGCCATCGGGGTCAAGGTCCGCAAGTGGGTCAGCTTCCACGGCATCAGCCTGAACGTCGAACCCGACCTGGATCATTTCGCAGGCATCGTGCCCTGCGGCATCGCCGAGCACGGGGTCACCAGCCTGGTCGATCTCGGCGTGCTCGCGACCATGGACGAGGCCGACGCCGCGCTGAAGACCAGCTTCCGGCAGGTGTTCGGCCCCGTCGAGGGCTGAGGCCTGGCGCGCTCACCCGTGCGGCGCGACGTGCTCCCACACCTTCGAGATCACCACCGAGCCCTCGCCTACCGCCGAGGCGACCCGCTTGACCGATCCAGCCCGGACGTCGCCGACGGCGAACACACCGGGACAGGACGTGGCGTGCCCGTCCCGCGTGACCACGAACCCCTTGTCGTCCAGCTGGACCAGGTCGGCCAGCCAGCCTGTGCGCGGCGCGGCCCCCACCATGATGAACAGTCCCCCGACGGGAACTACGCTCTCCTCGCCCGCGCGCCTCAGGGTCACGGCGTCCAGCCGCTCGTCACCATGCAGGGCCGTCACCTCGGCCTCGAACTGGATGGTGATGGCCCCGTTTTTCTGGATCCGCTCGATCAGATAGTCGGACATGGAGGCGGCCAGGGATTTGCCTCGCACCACCAGATGCACATGCTCCGCTCGCCGGCTCAGGAACATGGCCGCCTGGCCCGCCGAATTGCCGCCGCCGATCACCACCGCCTGCCGTCCCGCCAGATACCGCGCCTCCAGCTCCGTCGCGGCATAGGAGACGCCCGCGCCCTCGAACGCCTCCAGACGCTCCAGCGGCAGCCGCCGGTACTGGACCCCGGTGGCCACGACGATGGCCCGCGCGCAGACCAGGACGCCGTCGTCCAGGCAGATGTCGAACCAGCCGTCGCGGCGATCGACGCGGGTGACCCGGCGCGGCACGGCGAACCGTGTGCCGAACTTCAGGGCCTGGATCTCGCCGCGCGCGCACAGGTCCGACCCCGAGATTCCCGTCGGGAACCCCATGTAATTCTCGATCCGCGACGAGGTCGCCGCCTGGCCGCCGACCGCCAGTTCGTCGATCACCAGCGCCTTCAGCCCCTCGGCCCCAGCATAGACCCCCGCCGCCAGTCCCGCCGGCCCGGCTCCGACGATGATCACATCGAACTTCGCGCCTTCCTCGACCGCCAGATCGAGGCCCAGCCGTCTCGCCACGCCCCTTGGCGTAGGATCATCGAGCACAGTGCGCTCGCCCAGCACCACCACGCCTTGGCCCGCGGGAATGCCGCAGCGCGCGGCCAGAGCCTGTGCCTCGACGCTGTCGAGGGCATAGGCGCGATACGGCAGCCGGTTCTGAGCGGCGAAGGCCTCGATCCGGGCGATGTCGCGGTCCGCCTCGGGCCCCAGCAGGGTCAGCCCCGCCTGGCCGCTTTCGATCAGGCGCCGCCGCCGCGCGGCGAAGACGGTGACGATCAGGTCGCCCATCTCGGGAATGTCGGCCATGGCCTGGAGCAGGGCGGCGCGCGGAACCCGGATGGCCGTCAGGGGCGTGACCGCCCGGTTGGTCAGCTGGGCCGCGCCCCCGTTCAGCACGCTCATCTCGCCCGTGAACTGGGTGGGCCCCAGGCTGGCGTTGCCGTACTGGGTCCCGCTGACCTCGTCCCAGGCCACCGCCTCGCCTTCCAGGATGTAGAAGACCGCGTCGTTCGTCGCGCCATAGGTGACCAGGTTTTCGCCTGCCTCGAACCGCACGACCTCGCCGACCTCGCGCAGCTTGGCGACATGGCTGGGGGCCAGGGGCGTGCGGACATAGGTCGTCAGATCGACGGCGGAACTTTCCATGTGCGGGTCCTCGCTGGCTCGCGTGGGGAGGCACGCGAGACGCGATAGAGCGGCCAGCTTGGCCGTGATGCAAGGGGGCGGCGCTTCGTTAGGGCCGGGAATGGTGGATGCGACAGGGATTGAACCTGTGACCCCCTCGGTGTGAACGAGGTGCTCTCCCGCTGAGCTACGCATCCATGCCATCGGGGAGGCGGGGACATAGCCCGCGCGGTCCGGGGTGGCAAGCGCCTCGTCAGCCCGCCATCGCCTTCAGGACGTAGTGGTCGACCACCAGCATGTCGATCGCCTCTTCGATGTCCTCGAAGGCGTCGACGATGACGTCGGGCTCCAGGTCCTCCATCGGCACGGGGGTGTAGCCGAAGGTGACGCCGATCACCGGACAGCCCGCGTCGCGGGCCGTGCCGACGTCGGGCGCGGCGTCGCCGACCATGATGGCGCGGGCCGGATCGCCGCCGACCTTTTTGACCGCCTCGACCAGATGCGCGCCCGAGGGCTTTCTGGCGCTGACCCGGTCGGGGCCGACGATGGCGGCGAAATGACGGGTCAGGTCGATCTTGCCCAGCAGCAACTCCGACAGGTCCGACCGCTTGTTGGTCACGACCACCAGGGTCGCGCCGCGCGCCGCCAGGGTCTCCAGCGTCTCGACGACGCCGTCATAGGGCACGGAGTGGTCGGCGATATGCTCCACATAGTCGGCGAGGAAGGCCTCCAGCAGCGCCGGGTCGCGCGCCGCCTCGACCGAGGCCCCCGCGCGTTCGAAGCCGTGGACCAGCAGGGCCGTGGCCCCCGCCCCGATCAGGTCGCGCGCGCCCTCGACCGCGCAGGGCGGCAGGCCCTTCATGGCCAGCATCCGGTTCAGCGTGCCGATCAGGTCCTCGTGCGTCTCGACCAGGGTGCCGTCCAGGTCGAAGCCGATGGTCCAGCCGATCAGGTCCTGTTCGATCATCGATTCACCTCGTCATCCTCGGGCTTGACCCGAGGATCGGACCATCAGCCACACCGTTCTTCGGAGCGTCGCGAACGCGTCTCGGCTGCCGGCGCCTGCGTTGCACGGCGTCCGATCCTCGGGTCAAGCTCGAGGATGACGGTTCTAATGACGGTGCGCGCATTGTAGACGACGCGTAACGCTCAGCCGGACCGATTCATGACCAGACGCGCCGCCATCATCCTCGCCGCCGGCCAGGGCACGCGCATGAGGTCGCCCCTGCCCAAGGTGCTGCACCCCGTCGGCCACCGGGCCATGCTGGACCATGCCATCGACGCCGCCGAGGGGCTGGGGTGCGAGCGGATCATCGTCGTGGTCGGCACCCACTCGCCCGAGGTTCGCGCCCACGTCGAGCGTCGTCTGGGCGCCCACGCCATCGCCGTCCAGGACCCGCCGCTCGGCACCGGCCACGCCGTCCGCGCCGCCGAGGCCCTGCTGGCCGATTTCGACGGCGAGGTGGTCGTGACTTACGGCGACGTGCCCCTGCTGCGCGCCGCCGACATCGCGCCGGTGTTCGGCGGCGAGGGGGTAACCGTGATCGGTTTTGAGGCCCGCGACCCCGGCGCCTATGGCCGTCTGGTCATGGAGGGTGACACCCTGGCCGCCATCACCGAGGCCAAGGAGGCGTCGCCTCAGGTCCTGGCGCTCACCACCTGCAACTCCGGCGTCACGGCCGCGCCCGCCCGGCTGTTGTTCGAGCTGCTGGGCCGCGTCACCAACGACAACGCCAAGGGCGAATACTATCTGACCGACGTCGTCGCCCTCGCGCGCGGCCAGGGGGCCCTGACCCGCGCCGTCATGGCCGCTGAGGACGCCGTCATGGGCGTGAACGCGCAAGGAGAACTGGCCCAGGCCGAGGCTCTGTTCCAGCAGGTCCAGCGCGACGCCTTCCTGGCCGCCGGCGTGACCATGAGCGCGCCCGACACCGTCCATTTCGCCTGGGACACCCAGATCGGCGCGGGAACGGTGATCGAGCCCTATGTCGTCTTCGGCCCGGGCGCGAGGATCGCCGAGGGGGCCCGCATCCGCAGCTTCTCCCACATCGAGGGCGCGACGGTGGCCTCGGGCGCCGAGGTCGGTCCCTACGCCCGCCTGCGCCCCGGCGCGGACCTGGCCGAGGACGTCAAGGTCGGCAACTTCGTGGAGGTGAAGGCGGTGCGGATGGAGCGGGGCGCCAAGGCCAACCACCTGTCCTATCTGGGCGACGGCTCGGTCGGTGCGGGGGCCAACGTCGGTGCGGGCACGATCTTTTGCAACTACGACGGCTTCAACAAGGCCCGCACCGAGGTGGGCGAGGGGGCCTTTATCGGCTCCAACAGCGCGCTGGTGGCGCCGGTCTCGATCGGGGCGGGGGCGATCGTCGGATCGGGCTCGGTCATAACCGAAGACGTTCCGGCCGATGCCATGGCGTTCGGGCGGGCGCGGCAGGTGGTCAAGGACGGGGCGGGCGCGGTGTTCCGCGAGAAGGCCAGGGCGAAGAAGGAGTCTAGACGATGATCCTCCCCAGCAAGCGCAGCGCAGCGGGGGAGGGGGACCGCCCGCAGGGTGGTGGAGGGGGCGGCCCCAGACGCCGGCGTGCGCGGCTTGCCCCCTCCACCGCTTCGCGGTCCCCCTCCCCCGCTTCGCGAGGGAGGATTGTCCGTGTCTGACCTCCAGAAACGCCTCGCCGGAGAGGCCGCCGCACTGCGCGTCGAGCCCGGCATGGTCGTCGGCCTCGGCACCGGCTCCACCGCCGCCTGGTTCGTCAAGGCGCTGGCGGCGCGCGGCCTGACCGACCTGCGCTGCGTCCCGACGTCAGAGAAGACCGCCGACCTCGCCCGCGAGCTCGGTCTGCCCCTGACCACGCTGGAGGACGTCTCCCGCATCGACCTGACCGTCGACGGCGCCGACGAGGTCGGGCCCGGGCTGGCCCTCATCAAGGGCGGCGGGGCGGCCCTGCTTCGCGAGAAACTGGTGTGGGAGGCGTCGGACCGCTGCCTCGTCATCGCCGACGCGGCCAAGGTGGTGCCCGTGCTGGGGGCCTTTCCCCTGCCGATCGAGGTCGTCGCCTTCGGGCACAAGGCGACCGCCAACCGCATCATGGACGTGCTGATCGATCACGAGATCGCCATGCCCGCCCGCCTGCGCCAGGCCGATCGCGGCGTGGTCCGCACCGACGGCGGCAATGTGATCTACGATGCGAAATGCCAGGCCATCCACGACCCCGTCCGCCTGGCCGACGACCTGAAGCTGATCACCGGTGTCGTCGAGCACGGCCTGTTCCTCGACCTCGCCGACGAGGCGATCATCGGGGGGGCCGACGGCGTGGAATTGTTGACCCCCTAAGCCTTGCCGCGAGCCTTTCTGGTCCCTACCTCCACCGACCCCAAGCCTTGTTTGAGAACGGGATTTCAGCCGTTTCAGACTATTCAGACTCTGTTTGCGACGTCTGAAATGCGGAGCCCGCCATGACGACCTATGACTACGATCTCTTCGTCATCGGCGCCGGTTCCGGCGGTGTCCGGGCCGCGCGTCTGACGGCGCTGGGCGGCAAGCGGGTGGCGGTGGCCGAAGAGCACCGCGTCGGCGGCACCTGCGTGATCCGGGGCTGCGTGCCCAAGAAGTTCATGGTCATGGCCTCGGACTTCGCCCATGCCTTCGAGATCGCCGAGGGCTATGGCTGGACCATCGACGCCCGCTTCGACTGGCCCAAATTCATCGAAACCAAGGACGTCGAGATCGCCCGCCTGTCGGGCATCTACGTCGCCAATCTGGGCAAGGCCGGCGTCGAGCTGATCCACGGTCGCGCCGTCCTGAAGGACGCCCACACCGTCGTGATTGCCGGCAAGGGCGAGGACGGCGGCGATCTGACCGTCACGGCCGAGAAAATCCTGATCGCCACGGGCGGCCGTCCCTGGATGCCCGAGAGCCTGCCCGGCATCGAGCACGCCATCACCTCCGAAGAGGCCTTCCACCTGCCGGCGCTTCCCAAGCGCATCCTGATCGCGGGCGGGGGCTACATCGCGGTCGAGTTCGCCGGCATCTTCGCCGGCCTCGGCGTCGAGACGACGCTGATCTATCGCGGCCCGAACATCCTGCGCGGCTTCGACGACGACGTGCGCGCCCATCTGGCCGGCGAGATCGAGAAGCGCGGCATCAAGGTCATCCTGGGCTGCCAGCATACCGAAATCCGCCAGACGGAGAGCGGCCTGCTGAACGTGCTCGAGAACGGCATGGAGCTGGAAACCGACGTCGTCATGTTCGCCACCGGCCGGACGCCGCACGTCAAGGGTCTGGGGCTGGAGGCGGCGGGTGTCGAGCTCGATGACGACGGCGCGATCAAGGTCGACGATCTGTCCCGCACGACGGCAGAGAACATCTGGGCCATCGGCGACGTCACCGATCGCATGAACCTGACGCCCGTCGCCATCCGCGAGGCCGTGGCCTTCCACGAGACCGTCTATCGCGACAACCCCCAGGCCTTCGACTACGAGGCGGTCGCCACCGCCGTGTTCAGCCAGCCGCCGGTCGGGGTCGTGGGCCTGAGTGAGAACGAGGCGCGCCGCGCCTTCGAAGGTGCCGTCGATGTCTACGTCACCCGCTTCCGGCCGATGAAATACGCCTTCACCGGCTCGGACGAGCGCATGCTGATGAAGCTGGTGGTCCACGCCGGGACCGACCGCGTGGTCGGCGTGCATATCGTCGGGCCGGAGGCTCCGGAGATGATCCAGCTGGCCGCCATCGCCGTCAAGGCCGGCCTGACGAAGGCCCAGTGGGACGCCACCTGCGCCGTCCACCCCACCATGGCCGAAGAGCTGGTGACGCTGAAGGTCAAACAGACGGCGGAGACGAACGCTGGATGACTGCGAGCGCACATTCATTGTCTCGCAAGCGCGAGACGACTATCTTGACGCAATGACCAACCGCTGGACGCCCGAGAGCTGGAAAACCAGGCCCGGCCTGCACATGCCGGCCGACTATCCGGACGCGCGCGCGCTTCAGGCTGTCGAGGACGAGCTGCGAGCCCTGCCGCCCCTGGTGTTCGCCGGTGAGGCGCGACGGCTCAAGGACCGGCTCGCGGCGGTGGAGGCGGGCGACGCCTTCCTGCTCCAGGGGGGTGACTGCGCCGAAAGCTTCAAGGAATTTTCGACTGACAACATCCGCGACACCTTCCGCCTGATGCTGCAGATGGCGGTGGTCCTGACCTTCGCGGGCAGGAAGCCCGTGGTGAAGGTCGGTCGCATCGCCGGCCAGTTCGCCAAGCCCCGCTCGGCCCCGATCGAGACGATCGACGGCGTCACCCTGCCCAGCTATCGCGGCGACAACATCAACGGCTCGGCCTTCACCCCGGAAGAGCGGACCCCCGATCCTCAGCGGCTGCTGCGCGCCTACAATCAGTCGGCCTCGACGCTGAACCTGCTGCGGGCCTTCGCGGGCGGCGGCTATGCGGACCTCTACAACATCCATCGCTGGACCCAGGGCTTCGCCGACCAGGGGGTGGGCACCCAGTATCGCGAGCTTGCCGACAAGATCGCCGAGGCCCTGGCCTTCATGGAAGCCGTCGGCGTCACGCCAGAGACGCACCCGGACCTCAGCCGCGTCGAGGTGTTCACCTCGCACGAGGCCCTGCTGCTGAACGTCGAGAGCGCTTTGACGCGGCTGGACGGGGCGACGGGCGAGTGGTTCGACACCTCGGCCCACATGCTGTGGATCGGCGAGCGCACCCGTCAGCTGGACGGAGCCCATGTCGAGTTCATGCGCGGCATCAAGAACCCCATCGGGGTCAAGTGCGGCCCCTCGATGGAGCCGGACGACCTGCTGCCCCTGATCGACGCCCTCAACCCGGACAACACGCCCGGGCGCCTGACGCTGATCGGCCGCTTCGGTCACGACAAGGTCCACGACCGCCTGCCGCGCCTGATGAAGGCGGTGAAGGCCCACGGCAAGCGGGTGATCTGGTCGATCGACCCGATGCACGGCAACACCCTGATGGCGCAGAGCGGCTACAAGACCCGTCCCTTCGACCGGATCATCGGCGAGGTGAAGGGTTTCGTCGACGTGGCCGAGGCCGAGGGCGTCCACCCCGGCGGCGTCCATCTGGAGATGACCGGCCAGAACGTCACCGAATGCATCGGCGGGGCCCAGGCCGTGACCGAGGACGACCTGTCCAGCCGCTATCACACCCACTGCGACCCCCGTCTGAACGCGGACCAGGCGCTGGAGCTGGCCTTTCTGATCGCCGAGCGACTGAAGACCGGCCGTCTGGCGCGTTCGGCGGCGGCGTGACCACGGACGGCATCGGTCGACCAGAGGGCGATCGCCGGGCAGGGCGCACGGCCTTCCAGGGCGCGCCCGGTGCCTTCAGCCACGAAGCTTGCGTCGAGCTGCGTCCCTGGGACGAGCATGTCCCTTTCGCCACCTTCGCCGAGGCGATCGACGCCGTAAAATCGGGGGCCTGCGATTGCGCCCTCATCCCGGTCGAGAACTCGACGATCGGCGTGGTCGAACCCGCCGCGACCCTGGTCGCCTCGGCCGGCCTTCCCGTGGTCGCGGAGGTCTGGCGCAAGATCCAGATCGCCCTGATGGCCGTCGCGGGTGCCGAACTGTCTCACCTGCGCACCGTCCACAGCCACCCGGTCGCCCTGCGGCAATGCACCGGAAAGCTGGCCGGCCTGGGGCTGGAGGTCGTGGAGGCCTTCGACACCGCCGGTGCCGCCCGCGAAGTCTCCGAACTCGGCGACCGTACCCGGGCGGCGCTCGCCCCGGTCGCCGCGGCAGAGGTCTACGGCCTGTCGATTCTGCGCAACGACCTTCAGGATTCCGACGAGAACCGCACGCGCTTTGTTCTGCTCGCGCACGAACCGGGTTGACGACGCACGATCCTTGCGTGAATTAGGGCGATACGGGCCGCCCATGGCCCGCGAACAGAGCCTGATCATGTCCCCGCGCGCTTGCCTTCGTGCCCTTTCGCCCCGTTCGCGCGCGGCCGGCTCGCTCTATTTCGGCTACCGCTTCTACGGCTTTCGATACGCCGGCTGAGGCCAGGCGCGCTCCTTCGCACCTGACAGCCTCGCCGGCGACCGCCCTGATCCAGGGCGGCGGCGCGCTCTTGCACCCCTCATCGAAATGACCGTATCGAAAGCCCTGATCCCATGTCGAAATCCATCCTCCAGCCCGTCTGGCCCGAGATGAACCCCGCCGAGATGTCTCCCGAGCAGATGGCGCTCGCCGCCCTGCGCCACGAGATCGATCTCATCGACGACCAGATGCTGGCCCTGTTCCAGACGCGCCTGGCCATCGCCGCCAAGGTGGGCCTGGCCAAGGACGCGCCGCACGGCCCTCACACCAAGCTGCGCCCCGACCGTGAGCAGACGGTCCTCAGCCGCGTCCTCGCCCGCGCCGATCCCGACAAGGTCGCAGCCGTCGAGGGGCTGTGGCGCGAGATCGTGGGCTGGGGTCTGGCCCAGCAGGGCCAGCTTCAGGTCCATGTCTGGGCCCCGGTGGACCCCACCCGCGCCTTCGACGGGGCCCGCCATCGCTTCGGCACGGCAGCGTCCATCCGCATGGTGCGTGATCCCCAGGCCGCGCTCGCCTTCGCCGCCGAGGGCCGAGGCGTCGCGGTCCTGGCCGTGAACACGGACGATCCGTGGTGGGTCGGTCTGCGTCGCGACTGGTCCAGCCTCAGCGTCTTCGACGGCTTCGGCCAGGCGGGCGGCCAGCCGAGCTCACTGGCCGTCGGCAAGATCGACCCTGCCGCCCTTCCGACCGGCCGCAGCGTCATCGTCACTGCCGGTGGCGACGCAGGCGACGGCGGCGGTGCGCGCCGCTGGGGGCTCAACACCCACCACGGCTGGACCCTGGCCCTGACCGATGCCCGGCTGACCCCCGGCGACGCCGAGGGCTGCGTCGGCGCGATCGCCTAGGCGGCCGGCGCGGCAGGAGCGGGCGGGGCACCCGGCGGCAGGGGCTCCGGTGCCTGCTCACCGGCATCGCCCGGCAGCTGGCGGATGTAGCGATACATTGCCCGCTTATCGGCCTCCGACATGGCGCGCACGCTCGGCCACGGCATGGGCGGCAGGCTGGAGCCGGTGGCCAGCAACTCCACCCACTGGTCCTCGCTCAGCCGCTGCGTCGTCAGCCTCAGGTTCTTGCCATAGGTCGTGCCCCACGGCCCGGTGTGGCCCTCCGTCGAGCCCTTCAGCCACTCGGTTTCCGGCGGCTGGGCCCCGTTCGTCATGGCGTACTGAGGCGTGTGGCAGTCGTTACAGCCGCCGATCAGCACCAGATACCGCCCCGCCTCTATGTCGCTGGCGGCCAGCACCATCGGCGTCGCGCCTACCTCTGCCGTCGCGCTGTCGGTCTTGGTGACGCTGCCGTCACACGCCGCCAGCAGCATCGCCAAGCCCGCGCAGGCGAGCGCCGTCATTGATCTGTTCATTTGACAGTCCCCCGTTATCCCAGCGGCAGGGAAGGGGAGTCTCCATGTTTGGTCAAGCCTGGCCGGAATCGCCTATGCTCTGGGCGATGCTTCCGGGGCCGGCATGAACACGACCGAGATCTTTCTCATCGCGATGCTGATCATCTTCAGCGTCCCGTATCTGGTCTGGCGGCTGTTCCGGACGGATCACTACGCGCCGCTGGTGGTGGTTCAGATCATCGGCGGCATCCTGCTGGGACCGGGCGTGCTGGGCGCGGTGTTCCCGGATTACTACGCCTTCGTCTTCCGGCCCGAGGTCATCCAGTCCCTCAACGGTGTCGCCTGGTGGGCAGTGATGATCTTCGTCTGGCTGGCGGGCATCGAGCTCGACCTGAAGGCCGCCTGGGCCAATCGCGCCGAGACCGGGGTGACGGCGGGCCTGGCGCTTGTCACGCCTCTGCTGTTCGGCTGCGCCGCCGCTGCAGTGCTCCTCCAGTTTCCCGGCTGGGTGGGCGAGCGCGGCCAGAGCTGGCAGGTGCTGGCGGGTATGGGCATGGCTTGCGCGGTCACGGCGCTGCCGATCCTCGTCCTGTTCCTCGACAAGCTGGGCGTGCTCAGGAGCGACCTCGGCCAGCGCGTCCTGCGCTACGCCAGCCTGGACGACATCGCCATCTGGGGTGTTCTCGCCCTGATCATCCTCGACTGGGACCGGCTGGGGCGGCAGGCCGCCTTCCTCGTCGGCTTCCCCATCGCCTCGATCGCCATACGCGCCCTGATGCGCCGCGTCCCCCAGACGGACCGGTGGTACGTCGGCCTGATCTGGCTGGCGGCGATGGGCTTCGTCGGCGACTGGGCGGGGCTGCACTACATGGTCGGCGCCTTTCTGGCGGGCGTGGTCCTGGACAAGGACCTGTTCGAGGAGCGCCAGATGGACAGCTTCCGCCACATCGTCCTGATGACCATCATGCCGGTCTTCTTCCTGTCGACGGGCCTGCGCACCCAGTGGGATGTCGGTGGTGTGGCCGTCTTCGGCGCGGCCGCCCTGCTGCTGGTCGCGGCGGTCGCGGGCAAGTTGGCCGGGGTTCACCTCGCCGGGCGCATCCTGAAGTGGCCAAAGGGGGAGGCGGCCGTGATCGGATGGCTGCTGCAGACCAAGGCGCTCATCATGATCATCTTCGCCAACATCCTGCTCGACAAGGCGATCATCACCAACGAGACCTTCACGGCGCTGCTTCTCATGGCCGTGGGTTCGACGATGCTGACCGTTCCGATGGTCAAGCCGCGGCTGGCGCGGCTGGCGGCGTCCTAGACCGCCATGTTGTCGATCAGCCGCGTCTTGCCCAGCCACGCTGCGGCCAGGATGCGGGCGGGCGCGTCCATCACCCCGTTGGCGAACACCGCGAGGTCCTCGGCGCGGCGAACGGCGACATAGTCGACCCGCTCGAACCCGGCCTTGAGAAGTTCGGCGTAGGCCGCACGTTCAACTGCGGCGAGGGGCCGACGGTCCGCCGCCTTGACGGCCGCCTCAGCCAGGACGCCATTCAGCCGCCGGGCCCTCGCCAGGTCGTCGTCGGACAGGTAGGCGTTGCGCGATGACAGGGCGAGGCCATGGCCGTCCCGCTCGGTCGGCGACCCCACGATCTCGGTCGGGATGTCGAGGTCGCGGGCCAGCCGACGGACGACCAGCAACTGCTGATAATCCTTCTCCCCGAAAACCGCGACGTCGGCCTGGACCTGGTTCAGCAGCTTGGCCACCACCACCGCGACCCCGCCGAAAAAGTGCGGGCGAAAGTCCGTCTCCAGCCCCTGCGACGGGCCGCCGACGCTGACGCTGGTGGTGAAGCCGTCCGGATACATCTCTTCAACGGTCGGGACGAACAGCAACTGACAACCTGCGGCGGCGAGCAGCTCTGCATCCTCGGCCTCGCGGCGGGGATAGGTGCCCAGGTCCTCGTGGGCGGCGAACTGGGTCGGGTTGACGAAGACGCTGGCGACGACGCGGTCGGCTCTCCGGCCCGCCTCGCGAACCAGGGTCAGGTGCCCCTCGTGCAGGGCGCCCATGGTCGGCACGAAGGACACGGTCAGTCCCTGACGACGCCATCCGCGCACGGTCTCGCGCAACGCATCGGCGGTTCGCGCGATAGGCAGGGGAGAGGGCCTGTTCATGCTTACCGGATTAACCCTTCGACTTAAGCGTGTTCGTGCACGGGGCTTCAAAAGGTGCCGCGCTAAGGGTCGGCTTATGACGCCCGGCAGAATGCTCCGTCCAGTCCTGATCGGCCTTATCGGGCTCGCGACTTCGTCGTGCGGCTTCGTCGAGAGCGATCCCAACCGGTTCGAGAACCTGGCCCGGTCCGTGGCCGAAATCCCGCTGGATGGAGGTCCCGCGCCGACGCGGACCGCCGCCGAGGCCGGCCTACGCCCGGCCATGGTGTCGGCCGCGCAGGTGGCCTCTCCCGGGGCCCTGCGGATCGAGGTGCTGGACCCCCATGCCCTGTGGGACGCCCGAGACGCGGGCCTGCGCGGCGCGGTCGAACGCGCGGCACCCGCCATGGTCGAGGCCGCCGCGCCTATGGTCGCCGAGGCGATGGTCCGTCAGGTCTCGACGCGCGTCGAGGCGATCCGGCCGGACATGGGTGGCGAGACCCTGCAGCTCGGGGCCTTCTCCAGCCCGGCGGCCGCCCGGGCAGCCTGGGGTCGGATCGCCGGCGCCGGTGACGCGGTTTCTGGCCTGACACCGGCCTTCGAGGCCGTCACCGTCGATGGCCGCACCCTGACGCGGCTGAAGGTCGTCGCCTCCGCCGAGGCCGCGCGCGCCGTGTGCCGCGCCGCCGACGCGGCCGAGCTTGGCTGCTTTCGTCGCGGCTGATCGGCGAACAAGCGTTCCACAGATCGCGCTTAACCTTTCGTTGACGTTCAAGACCGGGCCCGCGAGTCTGGGATCGAAGCGGCCTGCATGTGAGTCGGCCGCGCAGCATCGAGGCAGCGCGTCATGGGTCAGGCCCAGGTCATCGTCGTCGGCAACGAAAAAGGCGGGGCGGGCAAGTCCACCCTGGCCATCCATATCGTGTGCGGCCTGCTGCACGCCGGGCGGCGGGTCGCGATCCTGGACCTGGACCTGCGCCAGCGGTCGATGAGCCACTTCTTCGCCCACCGCGCCGCCTGGACCGCCGCCAACAACGTGGTTCTGCCCATGCCGGTCGAGCCCGATCTGGGGGACGGCAAGGCGCTGGCCAGGGCCGACGAGGCCGAGCAGATCGCCCGCTTCGACGCCGCGTTCGCCGAGGCCCAAGGCGCGGGCGCCGAGGTCATCCTGATCGATACGCCCGGCGGCGACACACCTCTGTCGCGGGCGGCTCACGCCCGCGCCGACCAGATCGTGACCCCCATGAACGACAGCTTCGTCGATTTCGACATGCTGGGCACGGTCGATCCGGTCACGCTGGATCTGCTCAAGCCCTCGACCTATTCCGAGAGCGTGTGGGAGGCGCGAAAGCACCGCGCCATCAAGGAAGGCCGTCACGCCGCCATCGACTGGGTCGTTGTCACCAACCGCCTGGCCGTGGCCGAGGCGCGCAATCGTCGCCGTCTGGAAGAGCGCATGCTGAAGCTGGCCAAGCGGGTCGGTTTCCGCGTCGGACCGGGCCTGCGCGACCGCGTGATCTATCGCGAGCTGTTCCCCTTCGGCCTGACGGTGGCGGACCTGTCCAACGAGGTGCGGCCGGTCGCCGTGTCCCTGGCCCATGTCGCGGCGCGCCAGGAGATGCGCAACCTGATGCAGTCCCTGGGGCTGGAGGACGTCAGCCTGCCCGCCCTCGATGCCGCCGCCTGATCGGATGAACGCGTGGGCCTGATCTGGCTCGTGCTGGCGGGCGTCGCCGTCTGGGCCCTGGTTCGCCTCGGTCGTCAGACCGAGGGGCCTCGTCGGGGGCAATGGCGGGTCGCGGCGACGTTGATCTCTGCCGTGATGCTGGCCGGGGGCGCGCTGGCCCTGTCACGCGGAGCCTGGATCACCGGGGCGGGACTTTGCGGAGCGGCGTTGTGGCTCACGCTGGCCTCGCGCATCCGGGCGGTCCCGCCGCGCGCCGGGGGCCTGTCCGACGCCGAGGCGCGCAGCCTGCTAGGCGTTCCGGTCGGCGCGACGTCCCAGGACATCACCGCCGCCTGGCGTCGCCTGATGGCGAGGGCCCACCCGGATCAGGGCGGCACGGAGGGGCTGGCCGCCAAACTGAACGCGGCGAAGGATCGGCTGCTCAGAAAGTGACCCTCTCCCCTTGCGGGAGAGGGAGACGGCGCACGAGAGCGCAGCGATCGTCCTTGCGCCGACGGGTGAGGGGTGAAACTCGCTTTCGCCGAGGAGCGTCCCCCGGGGCACCGCCGTCGCGTCGCCGCACCCCTCATCCGTCCGCTTCGCGGCCACCTTCTCCCGCAAGGGGAGAAGGAAACCGTCTGACTTCCCGATCGCCTCATTCCCCCCTAAACCACCCGCCATGCCGAAGCTGACCTCCGTCGTCGATCCGAACAGCCCGTCGTTCAGGGCGCTGCACGCCCACAACACCGCCCTGGTCGCCGAGCTGCGCGACAGGGTGGCCAAGGCGGCGCGGGGTGGCTCCGACGCCAGTCGCGACCGCCATGTCGCGCGCGGCAAGCTGCTGCCCCGCGACCGGGTCGAGCGGCTGCTGGACCCCGGCTCGCCCTTCCTGGAGATCGGCCAGCTGGCGGCGAACGGCATGTACAACGACGAGGCGCCCAGCGCCGGCATGATCTGCGGCATCGGGCGCGTTTCGGGCCGCGAGGTCATGATCGTCGCCAACGACCCGACGGTGAAGGGCGGGGCCTACTTCCCCATGACGGTCAAGAAGCACCTGCGCGCCCAGGAGATCGCCGAGCAGAACAATCTGCCCTGCGTCTATCTGGTCGACTCGGGCGGGGCCAACCTGCCGCACCAGGCCGAGGTCTTTCCCGACCGCGACCACTTCGGCCGCATTTTCTTCAACCAGGCGCGGATGAGCGCCCGGAACATCCCCCAGATCGCCTGCGTCATGGGCAGCTGCACCGCCGGCGGCGCCTATGTCCCGGCCATGTCAGACGAGACGGTGATCGTCCGAAACCAGGGCACCATCTTCCTGGCCGGCCCGCCGCTGGTGAAGGCCGCGACCGGCGAGGTCATCTCCGCCGAGGACCTGGGCGGCGCCGACACGCATGGCAGGAAGTCCGGCGTGGTCGACTATGTCGCCGAGAACGACGAGCACGCGCTGGAGATCGTCCGCGACATCGTCGGCCATCTGAACAGCGTCAAGCGGGTCGATCTGGACGTGCGCGAGCCGAAGGAGCCGGCACTGGCCGCCGAGGAGCTCTACGGCCTGATCCCCGATGACGTGCGCGCCCCCTATGACGTGCGCGAGGTCATCGCCCGGGTGGTCGACGGCTCGGAGTTCGAGGAGTTCAAGCCCCTGTACGGCGGCACGCTCGTTTGTGGCTTCGCCCGCATCTGGGGCTATCCGGTCGCCATCCTGGCCAACAACGGGGTGCTGTTTTCCGAGAGCGCGCTGAAGGGGGCCCACTTCATCGAACTGGCCTGCAAGCGGAAGATCCCGCTGGTCTTCCTGCAGAACATCTCGGGCTTCATGGTCGGCGGGAAATACGAGGCCGGTGGCATCGCCAAGGACGGCGCCAAGCTGGTCACCGCCGTCGCCAGCGCGAACGTGCCCAAGTTCACCGTCCTGATCGGCGGCAGCTTCGGCGCCGGGAACTACGGCATGTGCGGCCGGGCCTATTCACCGCGCTTCCTGTTCACCTGGCCCAACAGCCGGATCAGCGTCATGGGCGGCGAACAGGCCGCCGCCGTCCTGGCCACGGTCCACCGTGACGCCGACACCTGGACCCCGGAACAAGCCGAAGCCTTCAAGGCCCCGGTGCGCCAGAAATACGAGGACGAGGGCAACCCCTACTACGCCACCGCCCGCCTGTGGGACGACGGCGTCATTGACCCGGCCCAGACGCGCGACGTGCTGGGCCTGGCGATCAGCGCCAGTTTGAACGCCCCCATAGCCGACACGACGTTTGGCGTGTTCCGGATGTGATTGGAGAATTCCCTATGACCGACCCAAAGACATCCAACCTGAACGCGCTCGACATCACCGATGCCGAGGCCGCCGAGATCAACGCCATCTCGCATCCTTTGCTGGCCGATCCGGGGCCCGACGCCAACGACGATCTGGTGCAGATCGATTCCACCGCCGACGGGGTGGTGTTCATCACCATCAACCGGCCGGCCAAGAAGAACGCCTTCGACGCCGCCACCATCGCGGCCCTGCACGAGGCGTTCGAGACCCTGCACGGGGCCGACCATGTGCGTGTCGTCTTCCTGAGGGGCGCGGGCGGGACGTTCAGCGCGGGCGCGGACCTGGGCTGGATGCGTGACGCCGTGGACTGGTCCGAGAGCGACAATCGCGACGACGCCATGAGCCTGGCCAGGATGCTGAAGGCGTTGCACGACATTCCGGCCCTGACGGTCGCCCTGGTCGAGGGATCGGCCATGGGGGGCGGGGCGGGCATCGTCTGCGCCTGCGACATGGCCGTGGCGGTCGAGGGCAGCCGCTTCGCCTTCTCGGAGGTCAAGCTGGGGCTGATCCCGGCGACCATCGCCCCCTATGTCGTCGAGGCCGTGGGCGCGCGGCGGGCGCGCCAGCTGTTCCTGACCGCCAACATCTTCGACGCCGACTACGCGGCCCATGCCGGGATCATCGACATGGTCCTGCCCGAGGGGTCGATGGACGAGTTCGTGTCGATGCTGACCGACAGCCTGACCCGCAACGCGCCCGGTGCCATGGGCGAGGCCAAGCGGCTGGTCCACGACGTGGTGGGCCAGAAGATCGACCGGGGCCTGATGGAGGAGACCGCCAAGCGGATCGCCCGCGCACGGGTCTCCGTCGAGGGGCAGGAGGGCGTGCGCGCCTTCCTCGACAAGCGCGATCCCAGCTGGGCGGTGTGATCTGTCTCCTCCCCGTCGCCTCTTGGCGATGGGGAGGGGGACCGCGAAGCGGTGGAGGGGCTCTGGACGCGGCGAAGGACCCCTCCGTCTGCTCGCAAGGGCTCGCATCCACCTCCCCATCCGCCAAGCGGCGGACAGGGAGGAGACAACCGCATCGGCCCGCACTAAACCGGCGTCATGTTCACCTCCGTCCTGGTCGCCAATCGCGGCGAGATCGCCTGTCGCGTCTTCCGCACCGCCAAGCGGATGGGGATCCGCACGATCGCCGTCTATTCCGAGGCCGACGCCCAGGCCCTGCATGTTCGCGAGGCCGATGAGGCGGTGCTGATCGGGCCGGCCCCGGCGCGCGAGAGCTATCTGGACCAGGCCAGGGTCCTGGCGGCGGCGAAGGCGACCGGGGCGGAGGCGATCCATCCGGGATACGGCTTCCTGTCCGAGAACGCCGAGTTCGCCGAGGCCGTGATGGCGGCGGGGATCGTCTGGATCGGCGCGCCGCCGGCGGCGATCCGGGCCATGGGGCTGAAGGACGCCGCCAAACAGCTGATGATCGAGGCGGGTGTGCCCGTGACGCCCGGCTATCTGGGCGAGGACCAGACGCCGGAGCGGTTGAAGACCGAGGCGGACGCCATCGGCTATCCTGTCCTGATCAAGGCCGTGGCGGGTGGGGGCGGCAAGGGGATGCGCCGGGTCGATGCGGGCGAAGCCTTCCTGGAGGCCCTGGCGTCGTGCAAGCGCGAGGCGGCGTCCAGCTTCGGCGATGACCGGGTGCTGATCGAGAAATACATCCTGTCGCCCCGCCACATCGAGGTTCAGGTGTTCGGCGACAGCCACGGAGAGGTCGTCCACCTGTTCGAACGCGACTGCTCGCTGCAGCGCCGGCACCAGAAGGTCATCGAGGAGGCCCCGGCACCGGGCATGGATGCGGCGACGCGGGAGGCGGTGACGGCGGCGGCGGTGCGGGCGGCCAAGGCCGTGAACTACGTCGGTGCGGGCACCATCGAGTTTATCGCCGACGGGACGGAAGGGCTGCGGGCCGACCGCATCTGGTTCATGGAGATGAACACCCGGCTGCAGGTCGAGCACCCGGTGACGGAGGCGATCACCGGCGTCGACCTGGTCGAATGGCAGTTCCGCGCGGCGGCGGGCGAGCCCGTGCCGCTGCGGCAGGACCAGCTGTCGATCACCGGCTGGGCGATGGAGGCGCGGCTGTATGCCGAGGACCCGGCGAACGGGTTCCTGCCGTCGATCGGGCAGCTGGATCACTTCGTGCTGCCGAACGGGGTGCGGATCGATACGGGCGTGGAGCAGGGCGGCGAGGTCAGCCAGTTCTATGACCCGATGATCGCCAAGCTCATCGTCCATGCGGAGACGCGCGAGGCGGCGGCGGAGCGGCTGGCGGAGGCGTGCGGGTCGGTCGAGGTCTGGCCGGTGCGGACCAATGCCGGGTTCCTGGTGCGGTCTCTGGAGCATCCGCGGTTCGTGGCGGGGGATGTGGATACCGGCCTGATCGGTAGTGAGATGGACGTCCTGGCCAGGGTGCCGTCGCCATCTGGTTACGCTCAGGCCTCCGCTTTGACGCACCTCGGCATAATGGCTCAGGGCGTGGAGTGGCCTTCGCCCTGGACCACGCTCGACAACATCGGCTTTCGACTGAACCAGCCGAGGCAGCGTGACATCAGGCTGGTGCTGAACGGGAGCCCTGTCGTCGCCAGCTACCCCGAGGACGTCGAACTGGCTTTCATCTCGAACCCCGTCGTCGATGGCGACCGCTGGATCTACTTTGAGCGAGGCGACGTCCACGCGTTCGAGTGGCCGAAGTTCTCGGCATCGGCCGTCGCCGGCACCGCCTCCGACGGCTCCCTCCGCGCGCCCATGCCGGGCAAGATCGTGGCGACGCCGGCGAAGGCCGGGGACGCGGTGACCAAGGGGCAGCCGGTGGTGGTGCTGGAGGCGATGAAGATGGAGCACGCCCTCGTCGCGCCGTTCGACGGGGTGGTGGGCGAGGTCGGCGTCTCGGTCGGGGACCAGGTGGCGGCGGATGCGGTGCTGGCGGTGGTGGATGCGAACTCATGATGCCGCTCATCCCCGCTTTCGCGGGGATGAGCGGAAAGGCTAGAGGGGCCCATGCCCCTTCACATGATCAAGCTGTGCGTCGGCGTCGCCAAGGTCGAGACGCTGGAACGGCGGGCGGCTAAGGGCGACTGGCTGACGGTCAATACCCGGATGACGCCCAAGCGCGCGGCAGAGATCGAGGACGGGGGCTCGATCTATTGGGTCATGAAGGGATCGGTGACGTGCCGGATGCCGATCGTCGATATCTCCACGCGCGGCGAGGGCAAGGCGTCGATGTGCCTGATCAAGCTGTCGCCCGAGGTGGTGCGCACGGCCCCGCAGGCGCGGCGGCCGTTCCAGGGCTGGCGATACCTCGAACCGAAGGACGCGCCTCCGGACCTGTCGTCCATGGACACCGGCGACATGCCGGCGGACCTGGCCAAGCAGTTGCGGGAGATGGGGGCGTGGTGAGCTGAGGTCTTAGGGCTTAGGGCTTAGGGCTTAGGAAAGCAGGACGAGCGGCGGGGAAGCCGCTATAGGCACCGGCCCGGTCGAGCCAAGACCAAGCCCTAAGCCCTAAGCCCTAAACCCTAAGACCTCTCATGTTGTCTCCCGCCACCCGAACCGCGACGCGCGATCTGCTGAGCCTGGCCTGGCCGGTGATCCTGGCGCGGATCGGCATCATGACCATGGGGCTGACCGACGCCATCGTGGTGGGGCGGTATTCGGCGACGGAGCTGGCCTATCATTCGCTGGCCTGGGCACCGACGGCCGTAGTGGTGACGACGGCGGTCGGCCTTCTGCTGGGCGTGCAGGTCATGACCGCCCGGCTGCTGGGCGAGGGACGCCGCGACGAGGCCGGGGCGGTGCTGCGGCGCGGCCTGGTCTATGCCGCCCAGATCGGTGTCGCCTCCATGCTGGCGCTGATCGTGTTCGGGCCGTGGGCGCTCACGCAGCTGAACCTGGCCGACGGGCTGGGCGAGGGGGCGCGGCCCGCCCTGATCGTGTTCTCCCTGTCCATGCCCGCCTATCTGATCTCGGTGGCGGCGCAGTTCTTCCTGGAGGCGCTGGGCAAGCCCAAGCCCGGCATGATCGCCATGTGGGTGGCCAACGGGGTCAATCTGGCGCTGAACCTGCTGCTGGTGCCCGATCTGCTGGGGATCGGCCTGCTCGGGGCGGAGGCCTCGGCCTGGGCGACGTTCGCGGCGCGGGTGTCCTTGGCGGTATTCCTGGTGATCTACATCCTGCGCCTGCCCGAGGCGCGGGCGCTGGGCGTGTTCGCCAAGCCGAAGCGGGACCCGGTCGCGGCGCGCGAGCAGATCAAGATCGGGGCCGGGTCGGGCGCGTCCTACTTCATCGAGGTGGGGGCGTTCGCCCTGATGACCATCATCGCCGGGCAACTGGGCGCGGCGGAGACGGCGGCCTGGGCCATCGTGCTGAACATCTCGGCGATCGTCTTCATGATCCCGATGGGACTGTCGTCGGCTACGGCCGTGGTGGTGGGACGGGCCTACGGGGCGAGCGATCCGCGCGCGGTGCTGAGGAACGGACTGGTCGGGATCGGCGTGGTCACCGCCCTGACGCTGGTCGTCGCCCTGGTGGTGTGGCCGACCGCGCCGCTGCTGATCGGGGCCTACAATCGCGACCCGGCCCTGTTCGGCATCGCGGTGCCCGCCCTGGTCCTGGCGACCTTGTTCTTCGTGGCCGACGGGATCCAGGTCGTGGCGTCACAGGCCAACCGGGCGGCCGGAGACGTCTGGTGGCCGACCATCATGCATTTCGCGGCCTATGGCGGGGTGATGATGCCGCTGGGCTGGTGGCTGGCGCACCGCATCGGCGTGGACGGACTGGTGTGGGCGGTGATCGTGGCCAGCCTGATCTCGGCCAGCCTGCTGACGGGGCGGTTCGTCAGGGTGGCGAGGCGATTGGGAGGGTCGAGGCTCGAGGGTCGAGGGTCGAGGGCAGCCTAGCTTTCGCGTCCGTGACCCTTGTCCTGCCGATCAACCGTCGCCACTAACACCCCCTCGACCCTCCAGCCCCGGCCATCCATGTCCCGCATTCTGATCACCTCGGCGCTGCCCTACATCAACGGCATCAAGCACCTGGGGAATCTGGCCGGGTCGATGTTGCCGGCCGACGTCTATGCGCGGTTCAAGCGGGGGCAGGGCCACGAGGTGCTGTATATCTGCGCCACCGACGAGCACGGCACGCCGGCCGAGCTGGCCGCCGCCGCCGCCGGGCAAGACGTGCGGACCTATTGCGACGAGCAGCACGAGATCCAGAAGCGGGCGGGTGAGGCGTTCGGCCTGAGCTATGACTGGTTCGGCCGGTCCTCGAGCGCTCCCAATCGTCGCCTGACCCAGCATTTCGCGGCGAAACTGGAAGCGAACGGCTTCATCGAGGCGCGGGTGGATCGGATGATCTATTCGATCGACGACGCGCGCTTCCTGCCCGACCGCTATGTCGAGGGGACCTGCCCGCACTGTGGCCACGTCGGGGCGCGGGGCGATCAGTGCGACAACTGCGGGCGGTTGCTGGACCCGACCGACCTGATCGCGCCCTATTCGGCGGTGTCGGGATCGACCCATCTGGAGGTCCGCGATACGCGCCACCTGTACCTGCTGCAGACCAGGCTGGAAGGCCGGATCCGGGACTGGATCGACAGCCGCGAGGGCTGGCAGACCCTGGCGAAGTCGATCGCGCTGAAACATCTGGACGAGGGGCTGATCGACCGGGGCATCACGCGGGACCTGGCCTGGGGCGTGCCGGTGGTGGGCCCCGACGGCGGGCCGCGTCCGGGCATGGAGGGCAAGGTCTTCTACGTCTGGTTCGACGCCCCCATCGAATACATCGGGGCGACCGAGGAGTGGGCCGAGGCCACGGGCCGGACCTGGCGCGACTGGTGGCGTCTGGACGAAGGCGCCGATGATGTCCGCTACGTCCAGTTCATGGGCAAGGACAATGTCGCCTTCCACTCGGTGGTCTTCCCCGCGACCCTGCTGGGGTCCGAAGAGCCGTGGAAGACGGTGGATACGCTGAAGGCCTTCAACTGGCTGAACTGGTACGGCGGCAAGTTCTCGACGTCGCAGAAGCGCGGCGTCTTCATGGACCAGGCGCTGGAACTGCTGCCCGCCGACTACTGGCGCTGGCACCTGACCGCCTATGGGCCCGAGGGGTCGGACGCGGCCTTCACCTGGGAGCAGTTCCAGTCGACGACCAACAAGGACCTGGCCGATGTGTTGGGGAACTTCGTCAACCGCATTGTCAAGTTCGCGGAGTCCAAGTTCGACGGCGTCGTGCCCGACGGCGGCGAGCCGGGGCCGCTGGAGGCGAAGCTGGAGGCCGACGTCCGCGCCGGCATCGCCGAGGCGACCGAGGCCTTCGAGGCGATGGAGTTCCGAAAGGCCTGTCAGGCGCTGAGGGCCGTGTGGGTGCTGGGCAACGAGTATCTGCAGGAGGCCGCGCCGTGGACCGCCTTCAAGACCGACGTCGCGCGATCGGCCGTGGGGGTGCGCACGGGGCTGAACCTGGTCGCCCTGTTCGCCCGGATCGCCGCGCCGGTGATGCCCTTCACCGCGCCGACCATCGCCGCGACGGTGGGGGAAATCGACCTGTCGTGGCCGTCGGCGGACCAGCCCCTGCTGGACCGCCTGCCACGCGGTCAACCGGTGGCGTCCGCCGAGGTCCTGTTCAAGAAGATCGAGGACAGCCAGGTCGCCGAGTGGAGCGAGCGGTTCGGCGGGGCGGGATGACTTACTCGAACAGACTCGCCGGCGCGCCCTGCTCGTCGGGCCAGGATAGATAGGCCGCATCGGTCGGGCCGACGAAGAAGCCCTCGGCCCGCCACCGACCGCCCACGCGGCGAAGCAGGCCGTAGGTGCCCGGCCCGTCGAAGAAGCCTTCTTCCACGGCCTCGGCGTAACGGGTCCGGCTGAAGTCGATGGGCCGGCCGTCCGGCCGCTGGACTGAGCCGGCGAAGAAAGCCCAGTCGCCCTGAACGCGCAGCCGATCGACCATGAACTGAACGGGCTGGCCGAGGTCATCCTCGATCGCGGGCCGAAGCGCGTCCAGCAGAGGACGGCGAAGTGGATCGCCCACGCCGATGTCGCGCGGCGCGCTCTGGATCGCCACAGCCGGAGCCAGGGGCTCAGCCGTCGCGGGCAAGGGGCCGGCGAGCAGCAGGGCCAGAAGAACAGGAGCCATGTTCGATCTTTCGCGGCTCCGGTCCGGACCTATTCCGTCGTGGGCGCCTCGGGCGAGGCTACGGCAACCGGTGCCGGGGCGGAAGCGGACGTGGTCGCCGCGTCAGTCTCTGTCAGTGGCGCGCCCGCGCCCGGCAGTTCGCTGTCCTCGGTCCGGACGCCCCGCATGTGCTTGGCGACCTCTTTGTCGGAAATGTCCAGGAAGGCCGGAACGGCGGCGTTGTGCTGATCCACATTGTCGGTGCGCACCACGACCGAGCGGTAGCCGTCCCAGATCATGTGCAGGGCGACGTAGAGCACGATCACCAGGCCGAGGTAGCTGATCCAGCGGTACTTGTTCAGCAGGCGGGCGATGAAGGTGGCGGCCAGACCCATCAGGGCGATCGACAGGACCAGGCCGAACACCATGATCCAGGGGTGGTCATGGGCCGCGCCGGCGACGGCGAGCACATTGTCCAGCGACATGGTGATGTCGGCGATCATGATCTGCAGCAGGGCGGCGCCGAAGGTCTTGCGCTTCAGGCCCAGCTCCTCGGGCGACGGTCCATGGCCGTGTTCGATCGACAGGGCGAGTTCGAGCTCGGCCTGGGCCTCGGCCTGGTCGTGGGTCTTCTGCTCCTGGATCTCGCGCCACATCTTCCAGCAGACCCACAGAAGCAGCACGCCACCCGCCAGCAGCAGGCCGACGATGGCCAGAAGCTGCACGGTGATCAGGGCGAAGCCGATGCGCATGACGACGGCGGCGGCCAGGCCGATCAGGATGGCCTTGCGCCGTTGTTCGGTCGGCAGGGCGGCCGCCGCGAGACCCACGGCCACGGCGTTGTCGCCGGCCAGCACCAGGTCGATGGCCAGCACCTGACCGAGCGCGGTCAGCTGGCTGGCGAATTCGGGAGAGCTGAGGAATTCCATGGGGCGCTGTTAGGGCAGGCGGCGTCTGCGTGGCAAGCGTCGATCCATCCACAGCTACAACGTCCGCTGCCGTCCCATGGGTCAATCGGGACTCGATGAAGCCGTAGAATCGCCCGCCTTGTCGCATTGGATAGGCTTGACATCGAGGGATGGCGGACCACCTATGACAACTCCGTTCTTTGACGTCGTTGGTGGTGCCGTGTCGGATCTAGCGCGCAGAATTGTGCTCTATTGGGTCTCGCGAATGGCGAACGACCCCGACGACACTTACGCCTCTATCGAAGCGGGCGAGCATGCGGATATGCTCAAGATGGCCGAAACGTCAAAGCAGTTCCTCAGTGACAGGGGTTTGCTGGAACGTGAGTTGCAAACACAGCAGCGCATCCAGCGTCACGCAGAAGCCTTGCTTTAGATAGGTGCAAGTCGGGGGTAGCAAAGGGCCGAAGCCGGACGGTCAAGTTACCTTGGCCTACCCCGACGCGCGCGCCACCTTTGTCAGCCAGTACGGCACGACCGATTACGCAAAATGGCTGGTTCAGGTCGGCGAGTATGTTCGCTGCTCGTGGCACGCCGAGGATGCGCTCCTGAAAGGACGTCCTCTAACCGAAGCCGACGAACCCACGACAGCTCACCTCTGGGACGCGTATTCTGCAGATGATCTCGAGGAGATGCGTGTCAGAGCGGTGAACGCGCTGGTGGCCTACAAGAAGCGCTACATCGTTGCGTATGTTGTGGGCGCGGTCTGGCTTGTTCTTCCAGCATTCGTCAGGTACGTTTTGAAGCAAATGGCATCTGGGATACTAGGTGCCTTGGGCGTTTTTCTGTTTTCTCTTCTTGTTCTCTGGTTGTTTCCTCAACTTGCTATCTGGGCTGGCGAGCAGATCAGCCCAATTGTGGAAGCATCAAGGAATCAAGGTTAGTTCTTTACCTGCGGCTCCGGGCCTTCGACGCCTCATAGAGGGCGATCGCGGCGGCGTTGGACACGTTGAGGCTCTCGAACCCGCCCGGCATGGGGATTTTCGCCAGGACGTCGCAGTGTTCGGCCACCAGACGGCGGATGCCGTCGCCCTCCGATCCCATGACCAGGACGGTCGGCCGGTGATCCAGGGCGTTTTCCAGCGTCTCGTCCGAGGCGCCGTCCAGTCCGACCGCGCGCCAGCCCAGATCGGCCAGCGTCTCGAGCGCGCGGGACAGATTCGTCACCCGGGCGCAGGGCAGGCGCTCGGTCGCCCCGGCCGCCGCCTTGGCCAGGGCCCCGGCCAGCACGGGCGAATGGCGATCCTGCACCACGATCCCGCGCGCGCCGAACGCCAGGGCGGAGCGGAAGATGGCCCCGACGTTCTGCGGGTCGGTCAGCTGGTCCAGCATGACGATGACGCCCTTGGCCGGCTCGGCGATGTCTTCGAGCGCCACGCCCTCGAGCGGCTGGACCTTGAAGACGAGGCCCTGATGCACCGCGCCCTGGGGCAGCAGACGCTCCAGTTGCTGGGGCTCGACGATCTCGACCTTGTGCCCATGGGCCAGGCCGTCGCGCTCGATCTCGGCGGCGCGGTCGGGCGTGGCCATCAGGCGGCCCATGCCCTTCCTCGCCGGATTGGCCAGGGCGGCGAGCACCGGATGGCGACCCCACAGAAGGGTGTCCGCATCGACCTTGCCGCGGCTGGCGCGCGGGGCCGCGGTCGGGTCGGCTTCGGTGGCGCGGGGGGACCAGCCGCCTTTGGCCGGGCCGCCGGTGGGGCCCGCCGACCGAGGCTTGAAGCCCCGCCCGCCGGCCGGTTTTCCGCCCGATTTGCGGTCGTTGCGTTCTGGAATTCTCGACACTATAAGACGCCCTCCGATTTGGAGCCCTAGGGCTTTCGGGTCTGACGCTTCCTGTATCGCAGGCGTGTCCCGACCCCGAAGTCTTTTGTTCCGGGATGGGTCGAAAGACCGGTTCCGGGCGTTCCGACGGTCCGATCAGCGCGTGCGGGGGAATGTCCCGAGCGGCAAAGGGGGGGGACTGTAAATCCCCTGCGTAAGCTTCGCAGGTTCGAGTCCTGCTTCCCCCACCACGCGTTTCGGAACGACGGTTGAGGGCCCCGATGAGGGTCGGCGGTCGAGGCCAAGTCAGCCGAGGCCGTCTCCGTGCGGGTATAGTACAATGGTAGTACAGCAGCCTTCCAAGCTGAATATGTCGGTTCGATTCCGTCTACCCGCTCCAGGTTTTTGACAGCACACGCGCCCCGCTTCCCCACTTCTGGGCCAGGGCCATCAGGAGTTTGGCC